>JAGGAJ010000237.1 GCA_017889845.1 Deltaproteobacteria bacterium | reverse complement strand
GCGAGGAGGATCCCTGCGCCGCCGCCGAGGGCGAGAATGATTTTCCTGTGTCGGACCGGCATCCCCAGGGGGCGGCTTCCTCCTGACCCTTAGATTGCTTCTTGATGTAATATATTGCAAACCGAACCGGGGGAACGGATGGCGGAACAATCGGGATTGATGAACAAGATCTCTTCCTTCAATACCGTCGACGAACTGAAGGCTGCGGGGATCTATCCGTATTTCCGGGAAATCTCCTCGGCCCAGGACCCCGTCATCACCATCGGCGGCAGGCAGGTGGTCATGATGGGCTCGAACAGCTACCTGGGCCTGACCAACCACCCGGAAGTGAAGAAGGCGGCCATCCGGGCAATCGAAAAGTACGGGACCGGGTGCGCGGGATCCCGCTTCCTGAACGGCACCCTCGACATCCACCGGGAACTGGAGGAGGAACTCGCCGCCCTGGTCGGGAAAGAAGGCGCCATCGTCTTTTCCACGGGGTACCAGACGAACGTGGGGACCATTTCGTCGCTGGTTCGGAAGGGGGAATACGCCGTCACGGACAAGATGGACCACGCGAGCATCGTCGACGGCTGCCACATGAGCCTGGGGAAGATCGTCCGTTTCGAGCACAACGACGTGATCGCCCTGGAAAACCTGATCAATCGGCTCCCGTCCGACAAGGGGAAGCTGGTGATCGTCGACGGAGTGTTCAGCATGGAGGGCGACATCGCGCCCCTCCCCGACATCGCGAGGATCTGCAAGGCCAGCAATTCCGTGCTGATGGTGGATGACGCGCACGGCATCGGGGTGCTGGGGAAGAACGGGGCGGGGACGGCCGACCATTTCGGCGTGACCGGCGACGTCCACGTGATCATGGGCACCTTCAGCAAGTCCCTGGCGACGGTGGGCGGATTCATCGCTTCCGACCGGGCAACGACGGAATACGTCAAGCACACCGCCCGGTCGATGATGTTCAGCGCCGCCATCTCTCCGCCGAACGCCGCCGCCGCGCTGGCCGCGGTGCGGATCATGAAGCGCGAGCCCGACCGGCTGGCGAGTCTCTGGGACAACACCCGTAGATTCCGGAACGGCCTCAAGGAACTCGGTTTCCACACCGGCCTATCGGAGACGCCGATCCTGCCGGTCCGCATCGGCGACACGGTCAGGACATTCCAGGCCACGATCCTGCTCCAGGAGGAGGGCGTATTCGTCAATCCGGTGATCGCCCCCGCCGTTCCCGAGGGGGACGCCCTCATCCGGTGCAGCCTGATGGCGACCCACACCTTCGCCCAAATCGACCTCGTCCTCGGGAAGATCGAGAAGGTGGGGAGGCGGCTGGGGGTCATCTGAAGGTTTCGGTCGAACCCGTTCCGGACCGGAGAGGCCTGCTCGAGTTCATCCGCTTCCCGGTCCGCCTCTACCGGGAATGCCCCCAGTACGTCCCCCCCCTCGAATACGAGAGGAGGCTGTTCTTCGATCCCCGAAAGAACCCCTTCTTCCGCCATGCCATGGTCCGGCTATTCCTGGCGAAATCCGAAAGGGGCGAGACGCTGGGCCGGATCTGCGCCCACGTGGACCGGAACTACGTCCGGTTCCACAACGAGGCGACGGGACAGTTCGGCTTCTTCGACAGCATGGACGACCCGGACGTCGCCCGGGCCCTGTTCGGGGCGGCCGAACGGTTCCTCCGGGACCAGGGGATGACGTCGGTCATCGGCCCCCTGAACTTCACCACGAACGACGAACTGGGGGTGCTGGTCCGGGGGTTCGGGGAGCCCCCGTTCATCATGATGAATTACAACCACCCCTATTACGACCGGCTCATCCGGGAGTCCGGGTACGGGAAAGCGAAGGACCTGTACGCGTATTACGGGGAGCACGGCGGGAAGTACCCCGACTTCATCCGCCGGATGGGCGACCGGATTCTGAAGGCGGGGCGGATCACCGTCCGGGAACTGGACATGAAGCGGTTCCGGCAAGAGCTCCGGATCGTGAAGTCGATCTACAACGCGGCGTGGGAGAGGAACTGGGGGTTCGTCCCCATGACGGACGAGGAGATCGACCACCTAGCGGGAAACCTGAAACCTCTGGTGGACCCGTCGATCATCATGTTCGCCTACGTGGACGGGAAGCCCGCCGGGCTGTTCATCGCGCTGCCCGACTACAACCTCCTGCTCCGGGGGATGGGGGGGAAGCTCTTGCCGTTCGGATTCCTCAAGCTGCTGACGGGGAAGCGGAAGATCCACCGGATCCGGGTCATGACCCTCGGGGTCGTGCCGGAATTCCGGAACATGGGGATCGAGACCGTTTTCCTCCGCGAGGTGTACCGGAAGTCGATGGCCCGTGGCTATATCGGGGGGGAGTTTTCGTGGATCCTGGAGGACAACGAGGCGATCAACCGGGTCATCCGGCGGATCCAGCCGGAGCCGTACAAGGTGTACCGGATCTACGGGAAGGCGCTATGAGCACCGACGGAAGACAAGGATCGCCCCGCCCGCCATCGCCATGCCGGCAAGTACGTCCACCCCGTAATGGAACATGCCGTAGACGGTGGCCAGCGACAAAAGCGCGACCAGGGGGATGAGCACCAGCGAGACCCCGCGGAGCTGACGGGCGCTCCACCACGCCACCAGCCACGCCACCGCGACGTGCGAGCTGGGGAACGCCCCCCCCGGATTTTCCCCGTTCCGGTAAAGGAAGTCGACGACCCGCTCGAAGATCCCGCTCCCCCGGAAGAATCCGTTCCGCAGGTGGAGCGGGCCCTCCACGGGGAGGAAGATGAAGATCGCGTAGCAGGCGTAGAAGAGGACGGACACCTCCAGCAGGTAGCGCGCGAACAGGG
>JAGGAJ010000236.1 GCA_017889845.1 Deltaproteobacteria bacterium | reverse complement strand
CTCGTATTCGCCGCCGCGCTGCTGCAGAAGCCCGCGGTGGGGTTCGCCGTCCAGGGGGAAGGGCACGCGGAAATCCCGGGCGCGAACGTGTACCGCTACGCGGTGCGCAACGACCTCCCCGAACGGCTGGACCTCACGCTGTCCGTCGAGGGGCCGGCCCGGATCGTGGGGAATCCCCGCGTCGCGGTCCGCCCCCGTTCCCGCGCCACGGGGACCGTGACCGTCCGGGCGGATGGGCAGCCTCCGCAGGAAGTGCGGTTCACGGCGGAGGGGGGCCGCGTGCGCCTCGCGCGGAAGGCGGCGTACCCGTGAGACGGGTGGCGGCGGGGATCTTCGCGGGGTTCGCCGTCCTGCTGGCGGTCACGATCGTCGTCGCGCGCCGGTCCCACGAGGGGCTCGTGGAGCGGGACTACTACGAGTCCGCGACGAACGAGTTCGCCGGGCGTGAGGAGGAGGCGCGCGCCGGGTTCCGGGTCACTCTCCCCGACCGGTACCGGGCCGGGGAAAGCCGTTTCACCGCCCTCCTCGAAACCGGCGAGGGGCCGCTGCGGGGGGCGCGGGCGACCCTCGAGACCATGCGCCCTTCCGGCACGGGGGAGGACGGCACGTACGAACTGCGGGAGGAGTCGCCGGGCCGCTACGCCGCGGACATCCTCCTTCCCCGCCCGGGCCGGTGGATGCTCTCCCTCGCGGTGGACGCCGGCCGGTTCCGCGCGCGGCGCCGCTGGACGGCGGTGGCCCTGCCGGAAGACCCGGCGGCGGGAAAACCGCTTCCCGCCGGCACGTTCCGCTCCGCTGCGGGAGCGCAGGAAGTGACCCTGTCCATCTCCCCGTGGCCCCCGCGCGCGATGCGGGAACTCTCCTTCGCCGTGGAGCTCCCCGGGTACCCCGGGGCCTCCCCGCCCCTCGTGGACCTTTCCATGCCGGGGATGGAGATGGGCCGGAACCGGGTATTCCTCGCCCGGGACCAGGACGGCATCTACCGCGGCACGGGTACGTTCGTCCGATGCGCGAGCGGGGGGAAGGGGTGGGAGGCGGCGGTGGCCGTCCCGGAACGGGGGAAGGCGGTGTTCGGCATTGAACTGGCCGACTGAATCGATCCACCTGCTCCTCTTCGGCTCGGGGCTCCTGGGCGGCGCGGGGCACTGCGTCGGCATGTGCGGCCCCCTCGTGGGGGGGTTCGCGCTGTGCCTCCCGGACAGCCGGGCGACCGTGCCGCACCTCCTGTACAACCTCGGGCGCGTGACGACGTACGCGGCGGCGGGAGGGGTGGTCGGCCTCTCCGGATCCTTCGTCCGCTTCGCAGGGGCCTTCGCCCCGTTCCAGCAGTACCTCCTGTTCGCAACGGGCGTCCTGATCGCCCTGATGGGACTCTCCGTCGGCGGGTGGCTCCCGGGCGGCGCCCGCACCCTCGAGGCGGGGACACTCCCCGGGGCCGTTTCCCGGATCTTTCGGCGCGCCGCCGAGGCCGGGGGTACCGGCGCCGCGTTCCCCCTCGGGCTTGCGACCGGCCTCCTGCCGTGCGGGCTCGTCTACACGGCGCTCCTTTCCGCCGCCCGCGCCGGGATGGAGGGAGCCTCCCCCGCCGAGGGGTTTTTCCGGGGGTTCCTCGCCATGGCCGCCTTCGGGGCCGGGACCGTCCCCGCGCTCTTCCTCTTCGGTAAGGCGATCGGAACCGCAGGCGCCCGCCTGCGCGGCTTCCTCCTGAAACTCTCCGCCGCCCTGCTCGTGGCGGCCGGTGCGGCGTTCGCCGCCCGCGCCTTCCTCGGCTGACGACGGATGCCCGCCTGCGCGCATTGCCTGCTCGAAGTCCCCGCGCCTTCCGCGCTCCGCGAAACGGTGGACGGCCGGGAGGCGTACTTCTGCTGCCGCGGGTGCCTCGGTATCCACTCCCTCCTGCGGGCCGAGGGGCTCGAACGGTTCTACTCCCGGCGCGAGGGGTGGACGCCCGGGCCCCCGGAGGCCACCGCGGTTTCCCCTGAGGCGTTCGCGCACCTCGTCCGGATCGAGGGGGACGAGGCAACGGCGGAGTTCCCGGTCTCCGGCATCCGGTGCGCCTCCTGCGGCTGGCTGATCGAGCGATACGTGGGTAGGCGCCCGGGAGTCCGGTCGGTCCGCGTGAACTGCGCCGCCGGGAGGGCCCGCGTCGCCTGGGATCCCGCCGCGGGGGGGATCGCCGGCATCGTGGAGGCCATCCGCGCCCTCGGGTACACCCCCCACCCCGACGCCGGCTCCGCTCCCGAGCAGGCGTTGCGGCGGGAGAAGTCCGACCTCCTCATGCGCCTCGGCACCGCGGCGTTCCTCTCCATGCAGGTCATGCTCTTCTCCGCGGGGCTCTACGCGGGGTATTTCCAGGGGATCGACGCGCGCTATTCGGAGCTGTTCCGGTGGCTCTCCTTCGCGCTGGCCACGCCGGTCGTGTTCTACTCCGGCGCCCCGTTCCTCCGGGGCGCCTTCCGGGGGGCGCGGCACGGCGCCTTCGGGATGGACGCGCTGGTGTTCCTGGGCGCCTTTTCCGCCTACGGCTACAGCGCGGTTTCCCTCGTCCGGGGCGGGGAGGTGTATTTCGACACGGCGACGATGATCCTCTCCCTCATCCTGCTGGGGAGGTACATCGAGGCGGGGGCGAGAGCCCGTGCGGCCGGGGCGATTTCCCGCCTCGTCCGGCTCGCCCCGACGGCCGCGAGGAAGGTGTTGCCCGCGGGCGGGATCGCCGAGGTTCGGGTCGACTCCCTGTCGCCGGGAGACCTCGTCGAGATCGTGCCGGGGGAACGCCTCCCCGTGGACGGGACGGTGACCGGCGGCCGGTCGGAGACGGACGAATCGATGCTCACCGGGGAGTC
>JAGGAJ010000235.1 GCA_017889845.1 Deltaproteobacteria bacterium | reverse complement strand
TCAACCCGGCGGCGAGGGCCGCGCGCGTCTTCCGGTTCACCGATTCATCGTTCTCCGCGAAGTATTGCCGCCGCTCGGAGTGCCCGACGATGCAGTACGACGCCCCCGCGTCCCTCACCATCGCCGGGGAGACCTCCCCGGTGTACGCCCCTTCGCCGGCGAAGTGGACGTTCTGGGACGCCACCCCCACGCCGCTCCCCGACAGCGCCGCCGCCAGCGGGGCGATCGACGGAAAGGGCGGGGCGAGGACGACCTCGACCCCGGAAACCCCCGCCACCAGCGGCAGGAACGCCTTCGCGAAGGCCGCGGATTCCCCCGCGGTCTTGTACATCTTCCAGTTGCCGGCGATGACGGGGACGCGCATCGGCTACTTCGCGCGGCTGACGTATTTCGCCAGGTCGACCATCCGGCAGGAGTAGCCCCACTCGTTGTCGTACCAGGCGAGCACCTTCGCCATCTTCCCGGCGATGACCTTCGTGCACAGGGAATCGAACGCCGACGAGCACGGATCGTGGTTGAAGTCGATGGAAACCACCGGCTCGTCCACGTACTGGAGGATCCCCTTCATGGGCCCCTCGGCGGCCTTCTTCATCGCCGCGTTGATCTCATCCGCCGTGGCGCTCTTCCCCAGCTCCACCGTCAGGTCCACCACCGAGACGTTCGGCGTGGGAACGCGGATCGCCATGCCGTCGAGCTTCCCCTTCAGCTCCGGGATGACCAGGGAGACCGCTTTGGCGGCGCCCGTCGTGGTCGGGATCATCGACATCGCCGCGGCCCGCGCGCGCCGCAGGTCCTTGTGCGGCAGGTCGAGGATCCGCTGGTCGTTGGTGTAGGAGTGGATCGTGGTCATCAGCCCCCGCTCGATCCCGAAGGTGTCCAGGAGGACTTTCGCCACCGGGGCCAGGCAGTTCGTGGTGCAGGAGGCGTTGGAGATGATGCGGTGCTTCGCGGGGTCGTACGACTTCTCGTTGACGCCCATCACGAAGGTCGCGTCCTCCCCCTTCGCGGGGGCCGAGATGAGGACCCGCTTCGCGCCGGCCGCGAGGTGCTTTTCCGCCCCCTCGCGCTCGGTGTACCTCCCGGTGGACTCGATGACCACCTCCACCCCCAGCTTGGCCCACGGGAGTTCGGATGCGTCCTTGCACGCCAGGACCTGGACCTCCTTCCCGGCGACGACGAAGCCGTTCCCCTTCACGGTGACAGGCTCGCCGAACCGGCCGTGGATGGAGTCGTACTTCAGGAGGTGCGCCAGCGTCTTCGCGTCGGTGATGTCGTTGACCGCCACGATCTCGATGGAGGGGTCCTTGTACGCCGCGCGGAAGAAGTTCCGCCCGATCCGCCCGAACCCGTTGATGCCGATTTTCACCGCCATGGCGCTGACCTCCTGTGCGGAAAATGGAATGAACCGACCGGGAAAGGGAAATTATACGCCTCCCGTTCCCCCTGTCAAATCGGGCGGATATATAATGGAAGCCCTCCGGGGGGGGGTGGCATGGAAGACCGAGCGATCGTGGTGACGAGGCGGCTGCCGGGCGTCCCCTTCGACTCCCTGGCGAGGCGGTTCCGGGCGGGGGCGCCGCCACCCGACGCCCCGATGGCGCGCGGGGACCTCCTGCGGAGGGTCCGGGGCGCGTCGGGGATCCTGTGCACGCTGGCGGACCGCGTGGACGCGGAGGTCCTGGAAACCGCCGGGCCCTCCCTGAAAGCGGTTTCCAACTTCGCCGTGGGGGTGAACAACGTCGACGTGGCGGAGGCGACGCGGCGCGGCGTGCGGGTCTGCAACACCCCCGAAGTGCTCACGGAGGCCACGGCGGATCTCGGGTTCGCCCTGCTCCTTGCGGCGGCGCGGAAATTCTCGGACGCCGAGCGGTTCCTCCGGGAGGGGCGCTGGACGGGGTGGGACCCATGGGGATTCCTGGGCGTCCCGGTCCACGGGGCGACGCTGGGGATCGTCGGGATGGGGAAGATCGGGGCCGCCGTGGCGAAGCGGTCCCGCGGATTCTCGATGCGGGTCCTCTACCACTCCCGCCGGCGCCTGCCGCCGGAGCGCGAGGCGGAAGCGGGCGCCTCCTGGCGCGGGCTGGACGACCTCCTCGCGGAGAGCGACTTCGTGGTCCTCTGCGTGCCACTGACCGCGGAGACCCGCGGGCTGATCTCCCGGGAGCGGCTGTCGCGGATGAAGCCCGCGGCGGTGCTGGTGAACGTCGCCCGCGGGGAGGTGGTGGAGGAGGAGGCGCTCGCCTCCGCGCTGTCGGCGGGGCGGCTGTTCGCCGCGGGGCTCGACGTCTACGAGAGGGAGCCGGTCGTGCATCCGGCGCTGCTGTCCGCCCCTTCGGCGGTGCTCCTGCCGCACCTCGGGAGTGCCACGGGGGAGGCGCGGGAGGCGATGGGGCGGCTGGCGACGGAGAACCTCCTCGCGGTCCTTGAGCACCGCGAGCCGCCGTGCCCGGTCAATTGAAGCCGAATCCCTTCCTCCGTAGGATGTCGATGGGATCGATCGTCCCGGTCTTGGAGAAGGGGATCCGCACCGTGCCGACGACGGGGGCGACCACGCCCACCGAGCCGCAGAACTCGTAGGGGATCGTGCGTGCCTCCATCACCTGGCGCAGCGCGGCGGAGAACGCCTCGGACCGGAGGGTCACCGGGACATTGACCATCGTCTCGCCCGACGGCCCGATGCGGGTTTCCTCGTTCCGCTCCCCTTCCGCCAGCATGACCGTGCCGATCGTGGCGGCGTACCGGACGCCGGACACGGTCACGCCGTAGGAATTCGGGTTGGTCACCTGGAGGTGAAGGACCGCCTCGATCGGCCCTTTGTGCGCCGTGAAGGGGTTCGAGGCGAAGCCGACGTTGACCAGCCGTA
>JAGGAJ010000234.1 GCA_017889845.1 Deltaproteobacteria bacterium | reverse complement strand
GCCATGGAGTGCCCTTTTTCGTCGACGCGACGTCGAGCGCGGGGGCCGAGGAACTGGACCTTGGGCGCGACTGCGTCGATGTCTGCGTGACCTCTTCGGGGAAATGTCTGCACGGCGCACCCGGGTTGGCCGTTGTCTGCGTGGTGCCCGGACTGCTTGCGAAGTCCACCGGCGCCGCACCCCCGTTCGGTCTCGATGTGCGTCTGCACGTGGAGTATCTCGACCGGCTGTCCCAGACGCCCTTCACGCCTTCGGTGCCCCTGTTCACGGCCCTCGACCGCGCCGTGGAGGAACTGCTCGCCGAGGGCATCCCCGGACGGCGGCGGCGGTACCTGCGGCGCCGTCGCGCCGTCGTGGCGGGGGCCGGGCGGCTCGGGCTGCTCCCCCTGCCGCTTCCGCGTGGAGCCGCCGCGTCGAGCCTGGTCACCCTTGCACTTCCCCGCGGCATCTCGTATGACGTGTACTCCGCCGGCCTGCGCGCCCGCGGTTTCGTGGTCTATGGATGCAAGCCGCCGCTGCGCGAGAGCCACTTCCAGGTGGCGGTGATGGGGGAACTCTCGGACGACGATGTCTCCGGCTTCGTCGAGGCGCTCGGAGATGTCCACAAGGAGGTCGCTGCGGCCCGCCGGTAGATCAGCGACCCATCCATATCCTGAATCCCCGAAGAACGATATGGTCGTCGTCCTTCTCCACCCCCGCCCGGACTATTTTCCGGTGCCCGGCACCACCTGCATGTCCTCGTCCTCCAGCGCGTCGGGCACGAAGACGATCTTCATGGCGGGTTTCCCCTCTTTCGCGAACCGCCCGTTCAGCGCCATGAGGCTCTCGTAGTAGCTCGACGCCTTGCGTCGGTGATAGTGATGTTCCCGACGGCGATGTCCCCGAGCCCCTGTACGACCCCCGGGAGCAGCTTGTCCCGGGTCGAGGGAATGATGACCAAGGTGAGGGGGCGTTTGCCGAGCTGTTTCGCGTACTTCTTGTTGAGCCACCGCTCGAAGTCGCGCACGGCGTCGGCGAAGATGCCGCGCACAACCCCGCCCTTTCGCCGTTCCTGGCTCCCGGGGAGGTTCCCTGGCCTGCCGCCCGCATTCTCCGTTCCCGATGAACTTCCCCGGGGGAAATGCCGATACGTAGAACAGGATCGGTCGAAGCCGTCTTCCGGAGGGAAACAGGGAAGAGCATTTCCGGCGAGGAAAAACGATGGGAAAGAAACTGACCATCATCGTGGAAGTGGACAGCGACCGGAAGGAAATCGTCGTGCGGGATGATGCCGGAAACAGCCGTCAATTGAAAAGCGTTCTCGTGACGGGCGGCGGTTTCGAGGAGCGCTCCTTTTACCTGTTCGGCTGGGGATCCTGCGCCGATCTCGGATGGGCCCTGGCCGAAGGGTACCGGTACTCCAGGGAATCCCGTCGGCCCCGGGATACGTTCTACCAGCGCGTATTCGCCCACCTGGCACGGTGGATCGCCCAATTCCACGGGTGGGCGCCCGAACTGCCTGCGGACCCGCACATGCTCCTGGAGCGGTGGGAAGCGGAGGAAGCGGCGACGGCGGCGGAAGAGGCCGACCGGAACCGCACGAATTGAAGGAATCCGCGCCGGCAGGTCACTTCCCTGCAGGTGAATCCTGCGGGCCGGCTTCGACCTTCCCCCAGGTCGGGTCGGGGTCGTACTTTTTCATCGCCTCGGCCGTTTTCGCCGTACGTTTTCCCAGGTCCTTCTGGTACACGACCCCTTCCTGGTTCACGATGAAGGTCATGATGCCGGATGCACCGTACTTCGCGGGGTAGGCGACCAGCCCGAACCCGAGGATCATGTTCCCCTTCACGACGTAGTCGTACCCCCCCCCGGGAGCATGCTTCCCCTGTGCCGTGAGGATCTTGAAGTAATAGCCTTCAAAGGGTGATTTCTCGCCGGATTTCGCGGGCTTGGTGTACCCCTCCCGGGCGGCCCGGGCGACAAGGGGGCCGAAGGGGCTCGCCTCCTCGCCCTCCTTGGCTTCCCAATAAAGCCCGTCTTTTTTCCCTGGAGTGCTCCCGAATTTCTGTGCGTAGGAGTACACCCCGTCACCGTCCCAATCCCTTGCGGCGTATTCCCGTTGCGCATCGACGTAGGAATCGAGGAGGTCGATGACGTTCAGTTCGTTCCGGCCGATCCGGCGGTTCAGGATCTCTTCCTTGCCGGCCTTCACGTCGAAGGACCAGGCCGAACCGGTCTTCCGGACCGGGATCGGGAGCGGCCAGTCGTCCTTCCCCACCTGGAGGATGACCTGGTCATCGCCCTTCTTCTCGAGGGAATTTTTTTCCTCGTAATTCTTCAGGAACCGCTCCCGCTCGGCCTTGTCCACCACGTCGTCCCCGGAGGAAATCACGGATTCCGAGCCCGGCCCGAAGATGGACGACAATTGCGCCTTGTCGCCGGCTTTCATGGCGTCGATCATCGCCTTCACCGCATCCTCGGGCGATGCGAACGTCATCTGTTTTGCCGTCGCCGTCACCGCCGACGAATCCGGGGCAAAAAAGGCGGCCGCCACCCCTAAGACCAGCGCGAGGAACAGCGGGAGAAGAAGGGCTTTATTCGAACGGGATCTCGGGGATTTCATCGTTCCAACCTCCGGATATTGTCGCGGTACGGGATACGGCTTCGGGTTCCCGTCATCCTACCTGCGGCCACCGCCGCCTCGTCCACCACCGCCACCGCCTCGTCCACCGCCGCCTCCGCCCCCACCGCGGGACCCGCCGCCGGCCCCGGCCTGGGGGCTGGCTCCACCTCCGCCTCCTCCACCCCGGCTCATGTTACCGCGATCGCTTGCGGCCCGGTCCTTGCTCCCACTGCCCCCGCCGCTGAAGGCGTTCTCGCCCCCGCCCCCGCC
>JAGGAJ010000233.1 GCA_017889845.1 Deltaproteobacteria bacterium | reverse complement strand
ATGCGGCCCGAGGAACTCCCGGTAGAACCGCTCCTGGTCGTCGTGCCGGCGCCCGTGCGGGGATATGTCCCCCCCGTTCACAACGAGTCCCGCGCCCGTTTCCTTCGCGAGGGCGAGCGTGCGCTCGTACTTCCAGCGGCTGCCGTGGAGGTCGGTGACGAAGAGGAACGGGTTCATCCCGGCCCGGGGGGCGGCGCGGCCAGGATCCTTGTCAGCCGGGCGAGGAGGCCGTCGGGCTGGAACGGCTTCCGGACGACCTCGTACCCGCGGCGGGCGAACTCCTCCGCGGAGGTTTCCTCCTCCGGGCAGGAGGAGAGGAGGAGCACACGGGTGCCGGGAGAGATGTGGGCGAGCCGGCGGACGAAGTCCCCCGCCCTTCCCCCGGCCATGTCCAGGTCCGCGAGGAGCAGCACGATGGCGCCCCGGTTCCCTTCGGCGGCGGCGTGGGCCTCCAGGTCGTTCCCGGCGACGAGGACCTCGAATCCCCCGTGCGTCAAGATCTCCCGCAGCAGCCCGCGGACCAGCGGCTCGTCCGTCACGACGAGGACCTTCCCCCGCCGGGGGGCGGGCGCCGCGGGGGCGGAACGCGGTTCCGTACCGACTTCCACGCTGGGCAGGTACAGCCGGAACGTCGTGCCGCGCCCCAGCGCGCTGTCGACGAAGATGTACCCGCCGCTCTGCTTTATGTAGCCGTAGACCGACGGAAGCCCCATCCCTTCGCTTCCCGTTTTCGTCGTGTAGAACGGCTCGAAGATGTTGGCGCGGGCTTCCGCGTCCATGCCGCTGCCGGTGTCCCGCAACGTGAGCAGGACGTAGGGGCCGGGGGTCACCTCGACCCCGTCGAGGGTCCCGCGAAGATCGACCGGGGCCGTGGCCAGCAGCAGTTCCCCGCCGCCGGGCATGGCGTCGCGGGCGTTTGCGACGAGGCGGGAAACGGATTGCCGGAGGGGTTCCGGGTCCAGGTAGACCCTTCCCGCGTCCTCGCCGGGGAAGAAGGAAAGGCGCACGGCGCTTCCCGCGAGGTCCGAAAGCGTCCCGGTCAACTGCCCGAGGAAGTCGTTGATGTCCACCACCCGCGGTTTCAGGAGCTGCCGGCGTCCGAAGGCCAGCATCTCCCGGGTCAGCCCTGCCGCCCGTTCCCCCGCGTCCCGGATCCGCTCGATGTCCCGGCGCCGGGGGTCGTCCCCCGCCGTCCGCTTGAGGAGCAGGTCGCTGTACCCGTTGACCACGGTCATCATGTTGTTCAGGTGGTGGGCCAGGCCGCCCGCCAGCCGTCCCAGAGCCTCGTATTTCTGGACCAGGCGCAGCCGCTCCTCGTTCCGCCGGAGCGCCGCCTCCACGCGCTTGCGCTCCCCGATCTCGCGGTCCACGCCGCGGTAGCCGCGGAACGTCCCGTCCTTCCCGAAGAACGGCGCGCCGCTCGTCTCGATCACGACGAGGTGTCCGTCCTTGTGCCGGTTGACGTTCTCCAGGGAGTGAAACGGCTCGTGCCGCTCGGCGAAGGGGCCGAAGATCTCCTTCACGCGACGGGCCTCGGCGGGGGGCATCAGGTCGAACGGGGTCTTCCCGATCACCTCCTCGGGCTCGTACCCCAGCAGGTCCCGGACCTTCGGGCTGACATAGGTGTAGACGGCGTTCCCGTCCACCTCCCATACCCAGTCGGACAACGATTCCACGAGGTCCTGGTACCTCTTCCGGCTTTCCCGGAGCGCTTCTTCCGCCTCGGCGAACTGGCGCTGCAACTGGAGGTTCTGCAGGTGGAGGTCGGACGTCGGGCCGGGCACGTTCTTTCGGGTCATCCGGGGCCGCCTCGTGGAGACACTCCTTCCTGTTTAGTGGAAATCCCGGCCGGAATCAAATGGAAACCGCCGGGCGGAGCCGCTGGCCGGGACGCGCTCGATGTCGATGACGGTGATCTCGGGGGGGGCCAGGAACCGCATCGGGGGTCCCCACGTTCCGGTGCCGCGGCTGACGTGGAGCGTGCCGCCGCCGGGGAGGGGGTGGTCCCCCGCCAGGAGCGGGTACGCCAGCCGGGTCGCCAGCCGGAACGGGAAGATCTGCCCGTGGTGCGTGTGCCCGGAGAGCTGGAGGTCGAAGCGGCCGTACGACGCGGGATCCGCCGCGGGGCGGTGCTTCAGGAGCACCGTGAACCGGTCCGGCGGCCCCGCGCCGAGGAGTTCCGCCTCGGCAGGACCCTTGGGGGCTCCGAAGCCGCCGGAAGCGGGGTCGTCCACGCCGGCGAAGCGCACGGCGTCGTCCACCGTCACCGACCCGCCCCGCAGCACGGTGAACCCCGCCCGCCGGGTGAACGAGAGCGACTGCGGCAGCCCCGCGTAATATTCGTGGTTCCCGAGGATGGCGAACTTCCCCCTCGGGGCGGGGATCTCCCGGAAGATCTCCGCGAGCCCCTCCACGTGGTCGATGCGGCCGTCCACGAAATCCCCGGTGGAGACGAGGATGTCGGGCCGTTCCGCCCGCACACGCTCCGCGATCGCCTTCGCCTTCGGGTTCCGGTGGACAAGCCCCAGGTGGACGTCCGTGATCTGGACGATCCGGACGCGGGGGACCGACGCAGGGAGCCGGTCCGTCTCGTACCGGATCCGCTCGACCCCGATCCGCCTCGCCTCGAACACCGAGTACGCCGCGAGGGCGACGGACAGGCAGGTGAGGAACAGGAACATCCTCCGCCCGTTCGCCGGCTTGGCCCATGCGTAGCCGTTCCCCGCGATGGCGGCCCCCGCCCGCAGGAGGAGGCTCACCAGGTCCGACAGCAGGCTGAGGGATACGAACAGGAAGAGCGCGCCCATCCACGCGTATCCCGCGTGGGCCGCGATGCGGGCGGCACCCTCCATCCCGTTCCGTTCCAGCAGGTGGGTGACGACCGGGGC
>JAGGAJ010000232.1 GCA_017889845.1 Deltaproteobacteria bacterium | reverse complement strand
TCCACCACCGGGATCACCGCGTCGAGCGAACTCCTCGCCCACCGGCGCGTCTACGAGGCGACCGGCGCCCGCGCCATCCTCCACGGCCACCCGAAGTTCGCCGTGGCGATGAGCATGTTGTGCGAGGAGCCGGACTGCCCCGTCAAGGACTGCTGGAAGGATTGCACCCGGGTCAGGATGCTGGGGGACACGCCCGTAGTGGCGGGGGAAATCGGGGCCGGCGGGCTCGCGGTCCGCGTCCCGCCCGTCATCGGCGGCCCGGGGAAAGCGATCGTCTACGGCCACGGGGTGTTCACCGTGGGTCGCGACGGGTTCGGGGAGGCGTTCCGGGCGATGGTGGGCGTCGAGGACCTTTGCCGGGCGGACTATTTCCTCCGCTTCCACTCCCGGACCCGGGGTCAGTCGAAGTCGGAGTAGATCTCCCCGAAGTTCAGGCCCGCGTAGTGGGTGTTCTGCTCCTGCGCGCGGATCTTCACCTTGGCGTACTGCAGGTCCTGGCTGGTGCTGCCGTTGCGGATCCCCGCGTACGCCTCCACGAACGCGGCGAGGTGGTCGGCGCGCTTGATCAGCTCTCCGTCCCGGGGGTTGTGGCCGTCGTCGTTGTACCGCTCGTGGAGCTCCGCCGCCGTGACTTTCACGGCTTTCCCGTCCACCGTGACATAGTTCTCGAACTCGTGCTCGGCGAACATCTCGAACTCCGCGTGCCACCCCTTCGGCAGCAGCCCGTACACCTCCTTGTCCATCATCTCCTTCTCGTACCCCTTGATCAGGTCGTTCAGCCCTTCCACCGACCGCTTGACCGGGGAGATGATGTCCCGCGTGAGCACCTCCGGGAGATCGTGGAACAGCCCCGTGAGGAAGTTGTTCACGCACCGTTTCGGGCATGCCTTGATCTCCAGGGAGAACAGGTAGGAGAGGACCGCGACGTAGAGGGAGTGGCCCAGGACGGAGGTCTTGGGGATCCGGTGGAGGTGCGCCCACCGCGACTGGAACCGGAGCTGCCCGCACAGGTCGATGAAGTTCCGGTACCGCCGCTCCTTCGCGAGGAGCGTCATCCCCTTCAGCTCCCCGAAGGAGGCGATCTTCCCGTCGAGCTCCTTCCGGATGTCCTCGATCTCGTACCCGCCGGGGTCGGCCCGCTCGATGATCCGGAACTCCCACCGGGTCGCGTAGAAGTGGGCGGCGGCGAGGATGCGCCGCTCGACCGACGCCTCCCCCTCGAGGAAGTGGTCCTGGTATCGCCGGACGAACGCCTTCCCCAGCGGGGAGATGACGGGGCGCAGCTCCCCGTACACCCAGTCGTTCAGCT
This sequence comes from Deltaproteobacteria bacterium, assembly GCA_017889845.1. Lineage (GTDB taxonomy): Bacteria > Desulfobacterota > Deferrimicrobia > Deferrimicrobiales > Deferrimicrobiaceae > JAGGAJ01. Next base: position 1,584 of record JAGGAJ010000232.1, on the reverse strand, counting down.
GCCGGTACTTCTTCGCGTCCGCCTTGATCTTGTAGAAGATCTGGGGCTTCAGATCCGTGATGACGATCCGCTGGAGGAGTTCGAAGATCCCCGCCTCGACCAGCCTCGGCCACTGGACCGGGGCCCCGCCCTCCTCCTCCGTCCGGGCGAGGAAGTAGGCGACGATCATCTTGTGGGCCTGCTTGTCCAGCTCGATCAGCTCGACCGGGCGGATCCTGTCGTTCCACCGGTGCATGTAGGCGGCGTCGAAGAGCTTGAGCAGCAGCGCCTTGCGGATCATCTCGCGGCCGGCCGGGGCGGGGGCCTACCCGCGCGGGGCGAAGGCGCTCACGGCCGCGCCGCCACGTTGGCGAGGAAGTCCTGCACCACCCGGATCATCTTGTTCCTCACGGCGGGCTTGCCGCCCTCGGGGGGCTTCTCGTACTCGATGAGGAAGGCGTCGTGCCCGTGGATCGTCGGGATCTCCAGGCAGGCGACCGCCATCCCGTTCTGCAGCAGGGCGTTGCGGATCTCCTGCGACTGGTACGTGGGGTAGAGCCAGTCCGTGTCGAAGGAGACGATCAGGAACTTCGACTTCACGCCGGCGAATGACTTCGACAGGTATCCGCTGGGCTCCGCGATGTCGAAGATGTCGATCGCCTTGGTGATGGAAAGGTACGAGTTGGCGTCGAACCGCCGGTCGAAGACGAAGATGTCCCCCTGGTGCTTCAGGTAGCTCTCCACCTGGAACTCGACGGCGGAGGAGTGGCCGAGCGTCCCCTCGCCCCACTTCGACGCCTTCGCCCCCCCGGACGCCTTCGCCTGGAGGTGCTTCATCCGGCCGAACTTCTCGTGCATCTTCTTGTCGGAGAGGTAGGTGATGAACCCCACCATCCGCGCCACGGAGAGCCCCCGCTCCGGCACGGTCCCCCAGCTGTAGTAGTCGCCGCCGTGGAAGTTCGGGTCGGCAAGGATCGCCGCCCGGCCCACGTGGTTGAAGGCGATCTGCTGCGGAGAGTGGCGAGCCGTCGTGGCGATGGGGATGGCGGAGGCGAGCCGGTCGGGATAGTCCACCGCCCACTGGAGCGCCTGCATCCCCCCCATCGAGCCGCCGATGACGGAGAGCAGCTTCGGGATCCCGAGGTGATCGATCAGGTGCCGCTGCGCCCGCACCATGTCTCCGATGGTGACGACCGGGAACGTCAGCCCGTACGGCTTCCCCGTCTTCGGGTCGACCGAGCCGGGGCCCGTGCTGCCGTAGCAGCTCCCGATCGCGTTGGAGCAGATGACGAAATATTTCTCCGTGTCGAGCGCCCGCCCCGGGCCGATCAGGAAGTCCCACCACCCCGGCTTGTCCTCCGCCGGGTCCTGCCCCGGGTGGAACCCCGCCACGTGGGCGCTCCCGGAGAGGGCGTGGAGCACCAGGATGGCGTTGCTCCTCTCCCTGTCGAGCTTCCCATACGCCTCGTAGGCGAGGGTGATCGGCCCGAGCGTCCCCCCGCCGTCCAGCGGCATCTCGTGAGGCGGCTCGGCGAACGTGAAACGCTTCGTCTCCACGAACCCGACGGAACCTGGCGGCAGGTGCGTTTTCATGGGGCCCATGAT
>JAGGAJ010000231.1 GCA_017889845.1 Deltaproteobacteria bacterium | reverse complement strand
CTGCTCAACGTGCTGGCGGGAAACGTGGGAAAGCCGGGCGGGATCTCCTTCCCGCGCCGGCTGGCCATCTTCGCGAGGTACGGGGCCGAGGCGGCCCTCCTTCTCCCCCCCGCGGTGAGCGGATATCCCGCCGTCCGCGATGCGGTGGAGGGGATGCGGAACGGGGCGTTCAGGATGGCGCTCATCTCAGGAGCGACGAACCCGGCATTCACCCTTCCGGCTTCCCTCCGGTTCGGAGATTCGCTCCTCAAGGTGCCGACGATCGTCTCCTTCGCCTCCTTCCTGGACGAGACGACGTCCCTCTCCGATCTCGTCCTCCCCGTGCCGACATACCTGGAGGAATGGGAGGACGACGTCCCCCCCGTGGGGCATGCGGGAGAGGCGGTCGCGCTCGGCCAGCCGGTGGTCGAGGCGTTCCGGGACACCCGCGCGATGCCCGACATCCTGATCGCGGCGGCGAAGGAGCTTGGCGGCCCCGTGGCCGCGGCCCTGCCCTGGAACAGCTTCCGGGAGTGCCTGGACAAGGCGTACGCGGGGATGGGGATCGATATCGAAGCGGCATACAGGAGCGGCGGGATCTTCTCCGGCATACCGGAGACGGGGGGGAAGGCGCCGAAAGCGGGTTCGCCCGCCCTCCCGGAGGCGGCGGAAGCGTCGTTCGCGGGGGATCCGGCCCGGTACCCGCTCGTCCTGCACGTCTACCCTTCGATCGCCCATTTCGACGGACGGGGGGCGAACCTGCCGTGGCTGCAGGAGCTTCCCGATCCCCTCGTGACCGCCGTATGGCGGAACTGGGTCGAGGTGGGGCCGAAGACCGCCGCCGCGCTCGGGCTTTCGGACGGCGACGCCGTCACGGTCGAATCGCCCTTCGGGTCGCTACAGGCCTTCGTCTTCCTCCACCCCGCGATCGCGGAGGGGGTGGCGGCGATGCCGCTGGGCCAGGGGCATTCCCGGTACGGCCGGTTCGCCGCGGACCGGGGCGGGAACCCGTACGCCCTTCTCCCCGCGTCGATGGAGGGCGTCACGAACGCCCCCGCCCGGCAATCGACGCGGGTGTCGATCGCCAGGACGAAGGTGAAGGGGGCGCTGGTCCGCACCGTCCACCCGGAGGGCCAGTGGCTCTACGAGAATATCCTGTGACGGAGGCCGCATCGGGATGAAACGCCGGTGGGCGATGGTGATCGACATGGATCTCTGCACGGGGTGCGGCGCGTGCGTGGTCGCCTGCGTGGCGGAGAACAACACCCCCACCGTGGGGGAGGCAGAGGCCGGGAAAGGCCGCCTGATGCACTGGATCCGGGTGGTCCGGTACTTCCGGAAGGAGCACGCCGAAACGCGCGCGATCTTCGTGGCGACGCCGTGCATGCACTGCGAGAAGGCCCCCTGCGAGATCGTCTGCCCGGTCTACGCCACCTACCACGACGAGGACGACCACGTAAACGCGATGGTGTACAACCGGTGCATCGGAACGAGGTACTGCGGGAACAACTGCCCCTACTCCGTGCGGGTCTTCAACTGGTGGGACTACAAAAGGGAGAAGCCGCTGGACGAGCAGCTCAACCCCGACCTCACCGTGCGGTCCCGGGGCGTGATGGAGAAGTGCAGCTACTGCATCCAGCGGATCCGGCGGGGGAAGGAAGCCGCCCTGAAGGAAGGACGGGATATCCGCGACGGGGAAGTCCTGCCCGCCTGCGCCCAGACCTGCCCGCCGGGCGCGATCCAGTTCGGCGACCTGAACGATCCGGGCAGCGCCGTCTCCCGGCTGATGAAGGACCCGCGCCGCTTCCGGCTGATGGAGCACCTTGGGACCGAGCCGAGCACCGTATACTTGAAGAAATTGAGGGCGCAGGGGCGATGAAAAGCGAAAACCACCTCTCCCGCCTGGACGAATCCCGCCTCTACGAGGAACTCTCGCGATCCAACCTCCCCCCCACCAAGCGGTGGTACGCGGGGACGGGAGCGTTGCTCCTCGCAGTGCTTCTGGCCGTCGCCATCTTCACCTACATGATGCTCACCGGGCTCGGGGTCACCGGCCTCAACCGCCCCGTCATGTGGGGAGTGATGATCATCCTCTTCGTCTTCTGGGTCGGCCTCTCCCACTCGGGGACGCTCATCTCCGCGATCCTCCGGCTCACGCGGGCCACCTGGCGGGCGCCCGTCCTGCGGGGGGCCGAGGCGATGACCGCCCTGGCCCTGATGGTGGGCGGCCTCTACCCCCTGATGCACCTGGGACGGAACTGGCGGTTCTACTACATCCTCCCGTATCCCAGCGAGCGGCAGCTCTGGCCGAACTTCCGCTCCCCGCTCCTCTGGGACGCCGTGGCCATCACGACCTACCTCACGGGGAGCCTCCTCTTCCTCTACTTCGGGATGATCCCGGACCTGGCCCTCGCGAGGGACCACGCCGTCGGGTGGAGGAAGAAGCTCTATACCTTCCTGGCCGCGGGGTTCCGCGGGACCCACGCGGAGTGGCGGCGCTACCACGTGGCCTCGACGATCTTCGCGGTCCTCATCATTCCCGTGGCCGTTTCCGTCCACTCCATCGTCAGCTGGGATTTCGCGATGGCGATGGTCCCGGGGTGGCACAGCACGATCTTCGCCCCCTACTTCGTGGCCGGAGCGATCTACTCGGGGATCGCGGGAGTCATCTCCGTGATGGTGGTGCTGCGCAGAGCGTTCCGGCTGGAAAAGGTGCTCACCGCGGACCACTTCGACAACCTCGGGAAACTCCTCCTGACGTTCACGCTGGTCTGGGGGTACTTCTACTTCTCCGACTACCTCACAACCTGGTACAGCCAGTTCCCCGAGGACTGGGAAGTGATCCACTCCTATTTCGGGCACTACTTCCCGCTCTTCGCGACCCTTGTGTGCTGCAACTTCCTCATCCCCTTTCCGCTGCTC
>JAGGAJ010000230.1 GCA_017889845.1 Deltaproteobacteria bacterium | reverse complement strand
CCGGGGGGCTCGGGGACATGGCATCCGGGAAATACCCGGAGTGGTCGGTTGGGATCAACTTTTCCTACCCGATCGGGAACTCCGCCGCGGAGGCCGACCTCGCTGCGAACCGCCTGAAGTCCGCGCAGGCAAGGGTTTCGCTGAGATCCGCGGAGGAATCGGTCGGGCTCGAGGTCCGCAACGCGCTTCGCGCGCTGGAAACCCGGTATCTGCAGATCGAGGTCGCGCGGAAGGGCGTCACCGTCGCCGAGGTCCGCTTCGACTCCTACGTGAAGCGTCAGCGCCTGGGCCTGGCCACGACCAAGAACCTCCTCGAAACGGAGGCCCAGATGGTGCAGGCGAAGGAAATCCTCTCCGGCTCCCTCGCCGCCTTCCAGATCGCTCTCGCCGAACTTTACCGGAGCATGGGGGAACTGCTCGACCGCCACGGTCTCCGGATCGCCGCGAAATCCATCGCCCCGAAGGCGTGGAAGGAACTTCGATGAAGAAAGCCATCGCCGCGGTTGCGGTCCTCGCCGCAGCCGGCGTCGCCGCGTATTTCACCCTCGGGAAGGCCCCGCAGGAATCGCAGTACCGGACCGCGAAGGTGGAGCGGGGGGAGATCCTGGACTCCATCACCGCGACGGGGAACATCAACGCCGTCACGACAGTCTCGGTGGGAAGCCAGATCTCGGGGACGATCCAGCAGATCTTCGTGGACTACAACTCCCGCGTGCGGAAGGGGCAGGTGATCGCCCAGATCGACCCGCGCCTGCTGGAGTCGGCCCTCGTCCAGTCGCGCGCGAACCTGGAGAACGCGAAGGCGACCCTCGAGAAGGCGCAGTTGGCGATCATCGACACGGAGCGGACGTACCGAAGGAACGCCGAGCTGGTCAAGGACGGATTCGTCGCGCAATCGGACGTGGACACCTCCCAGGCCGCCTACGACCAGGCGCAGGCCCAGAAGAGAAGCGCCGAGGCGACGCTGAGGCAGGCGGAGGGGGCCCTGCAGGTTGCGAAGACGAATCTCGAGTACGCCACCATCCGCTCACCCGTGGACGGGATCGTCATCTCCCGGAACGTCGACGTGGGGCAGACGGTGGCGGCCAGCTTCCAGACCCCCACCCTCTTCTCCATCGCCCAGGACCTGACGAAGATGCAGATCGATACGAACGTGGACGAGTCCGACATCGGCCGGGCGAGCCCCGGGCAGACGGCGACATTCACGGTGGACGCGTACCCCGAAAAGGGCTTCACGGGGAAGGTAGAGCAGGTCCGCAATGCGCCGATCGTCACCCAGAACGTGGTCACCTACAACGTGGTGGTGCGGGTCGACAACCGCGACCTGCTGCTGAAGCCCGGTATGACGGCGAACGTGACGATCCAGGTGAGGAAATTCGAGGATGCTCTCAAGATCCCCAATGCCGCGCTGCGCTACCGCCCGTCCGAGGCGCAAAAGGACGCCGGAGCGGCAAGGGACAGGGGGAAGGGGGGCCCGACCCCGGGACAGCGGGTCCACATCGTGGGGAAGGACGGCAAGCCCGCGCCGGTTCCCGTCAAGACGGGGGTCTCGGACGGGACGTTCACCCTGGTCATCGAGGGAGACCTGCAGGAAGGGGACGCATTGATCGTCGGCGAGGCGCCCGGGAAGAAGAACCGCGCCGGCGGAAGTCCGCCCGGGATGGGCTTCGGGGGATTCCGGTAGCCGTGGCCACCGCCGCGATCGAGATCCGCGGGCTCACCAAGACGTACCGGCTCGGGGACGTCAGCGTGGAGGCCCTCAAGGGGGTGGACCTGTCGATCCTCTCCGGGGATTTCCTCGCCGTGATGGGTCCGTCGGGTTCCGGGAAATCCACGCTGATGAACATCCTCGGGTGCCTGGACCGTCCGACCGCCGGAAGTTACCGACTTGACGGCGAGGAGGTCGGAAACCTTTCGCGGGACGGCAGGGCGATCATCCGCCGGAGCCGGATCGGGTTCGTCTTCCAGGGGTTCAACCTCCTCCCGCGCCTCTCCGCCCTGGAGAACGTCGAACTGCCGATGATCTACGACAACACTCCCGCCGCCACCCGGCGGGAGCGGGCCATGTCGGGGCTGTCCGCGGTGGGGCTCGAGGATCGCGCGCACCACCTGCCGAGCCAGCTTTCGGGGGGACAGCAGCAGCGGGTGGCCATCGCCCGCGCGATCGTGAACACCCCCGCCCTCCTGCTGGCGGACGAACCGACCGGAAACCTGGACTCGGCGACCAGCGACGAGATCCTCGGGATCTTCCAGCGGCTGAACGACGAGCGGGGGATCACACTCGTCCTGGTCACCCACGAGCCGGACATCGCCGCGTACGCCCGGCGGGTGATCCGGTTCCGGGACGGGCGGATCGTGGAGGACCGGCCGGTCGATCCCCGCCGGCAATCCACATCCCCGCCGGGGGGCGCCCCCGCGTGAACCTGCTGTCCGCCGGAAAGGTATCGTTCCGTTCTCTGCGCGCCAACAAGATGCGCTCCGCGCTCACGATGCTCGGCATGATCATCGGCGTGGGGGCGGTCATCGTCATGGTGTCCATCGGGGCGGGAGCGAACCAGAGGATTTCCGCCCAGATCTCCTCCGTCGGGTCGAATCTCCTCCTCGTCCTGCCCGGCAGCACCACCTCGGGGGGGTTGCGGTCGGGTTTCGGTGGAGTTCCCACGCTGACGATGGGCGACGCGCGCGCGATCGGCAGGGAACTTCCCCCGGTCCGGTTCGCGACCCCTTCCATCCGCACCAGCGCCCCCGTGGTGTACGGGAACCAGAACTGGAGCACGATCGTCCAGGGTGTTTGGCCGGAATACCTGGAGATGCGCGACTGGAGGGTCGTATCCGGCAGGAACTTCACGTCCGCCGAGACGGATGCCGCCGCGAAGGTCACCCTGCTGGGCCAGACCGTGG
>JAGGAJ010000229.1 GCA_017889845.1 Deltaproteobacteria bacterium | reverse complement strand
CCTGGAAGAGGAAGGAGCGGTCGCAACGCCGGTGGCCCTTGCGGTCCCTGCGGCTGGCGGGCTCCCTGCGGTGGATTTCGGCCTGTCCTTCCTGGGGATCCCGGTCCGGGAGGGGGAGCGGCTGCGCATCGGCGGGAAGGGGGAGGGTTTCCAACTCGTGGTCCAGCCGGAGCGGGTCTTCGAGACGGGAGGCAGGAAATACGTGGTCGACACGGGAAGGATGGCGCCGGCCATCCGTGCCATCCTGGAGGAGTCGGGATACACCGTGTTCCCGGCCGGGAGGGACGAGCCGGGCCGGGCGGTCTTCCAGCGCCTGCTCCGGGCAGCCGGTCTTGCCGCCGCGGAGCGGAAAGAGTATCTCCTCGCGGGGGGAGGGAATGCGGGATTCGCCATCCACGTAACCGGCGCGCTCCTGTCCCTTCCCGCCGACGGCGGCGGGAAGGCCCGCACCGCCGTGCTGGTCCGGGGGAAGGTCCACACAGCTACCCGGGCGCTCCTGCGCGACCTGGGTGTGGAAATCGTGGAATGGTAGTCGTAGAATACCCGGATGAACCGCAACCCGGCGCGCCGCCTGGCCGAGACGTCCTCCCTGATGGGGGTGCTGGAATTCCGGCCCCGACTGGCGGTCGCCCTCGCGATCCTCACCCTCACGGTTGCCGTGGTAGGGTGGCGGTTTACGCGGGACGCGGGCGTCCGACGGGTCGACGGGCTGGCGCGCGATGCGGTGAAACTGTTCGCCGCGGCGCCCGATCCGGGAACCGTGCCGGGTGCGCCGCTGGACCCCGCCGAAGCCGAGAGGAAGGTCCACGACATATCGGCCGTCGCGCTGGAGCTGCCGAGGGACGAACCCGGTTTCGCGGTGGAGAGGGTGCGAAGGGAACAGGTCGGGAGGCAGACGGCCGCGGCGGTCCGGTTCCGGTACGCCGGCGACGTCTTCCTGCTGCTGGCGTTCCGCCAGGACCGTCTCCTAGGCGACAGGCCGCCCGCCGCCTTCCCCGAGGAGTCGTTCCTCTCCGGCGAGCGGGAGGGGAAATCGTTCGTGTTCTGGGAACGGGACGGCGCCCTCTACATCGTGGTGTCGGACGTCGACGTCACGAGGGCGTTCGACCTGGTCCGCCGCTTCTTCACATGACCGGCACGGGATCCTACGCAACCAGGAGGGAGGGCACGCCATGATCGTCGCCAGGCGCATGAAGCGCAACCCGGTGTTCGTGGACGAGGGGGACTCGATGAAGAAGGCGATGGACCTGCTGAAGGAGCACGAGATCCGTCACCTTCCGGTCCTCAAGGACGGGGAAAAGCTCGTCGGCATCCTGTCGGAGCGGGACATCAAGCAGGCGTCCCCCTCCCCGGCGACCGCCCTCGAGATCCGGGAGATCTACTATCTCCTCGACAAGGTAAAGGTGAAGCAGATCATGACGCGGCGCCCGTACACCATCTCCTCCACGGCCCCCATCGAGGAGGCGGCGCTGATCATCCGGGAGAAGAAGATCGGCTGCCTGCCGGTGGTGGACAATGGAAGGCTCGTCGGCATCCTCACCGAGACCGACATCGTAGACTCCTTCATCGAGGCGATGGGGGTGAGCGGCCCCGGGTACCGGGTGGAGCTGGCGCTTCCGAACAAGCCCGGTTTGCTCTTCGAGGTCATGAAGCTCATGAAGGACTTCGACGCCAACATCGTGTCGGTCGCCACGGCGCCGCACGACGACCCGGCCCGGAAGATCCTCGTCCTGCGGATCGAGACGAAGAACTACAAGGTCCTCAAGTCAGCGATCCGGAAGTCGGGTTTCGACCTCGTTTCCGCCGATTGACCCCGGTCAAGGAACGGCGGCGGCGGCGGGAGCATCTTAATATGATGTAAAATGGTGTATAGGAGGTGTTTCCCGTGAAACCGGAAGTCGAGAAAGTGCTGGACAGCATTCGCCCGGCCCTGCAGGCCGACGGGGGAGATGTGGAACTCGTCGCCGTCGACGGGGGCGTGGTGAAGGTGCGCCTCCTGGGCGCATGCGGCGGCTGCCCGATGGCCACCATGACGCTGAAGGGGGGCATCGAGGCGGCACTCAAGGAGCGGATACCCGCCGTCCTGCGGGTGGAGTCCGTATAACCAACCAAACCACTTCAGGGAGGTAGCATGGCGTACAAGATCACGGAGGAGTGCATCGCCTGCGGCGCGTGCGTGCCGGAGTGCCCCGAGCAGTGCATCGCGGAGGGGGACCCGATCTACATCATCGACGCGAGCAAGTGCACGGATTGCGCGTCCTGCGCGGGGGTGTGCCCAACCGCAGCCTGCGTTCCGGCATAACGGGCCGGGGACGAGTCGCCGGCCGCATAGGCCGGCCGGGGGGGCGAAAGCACACCTTTTCGCCCCCCCTCCTGTTGAAACTCCCGCTTTACGGTTTCCCCATGGACCGGGGAGATATCCTTACCGGGAGAGACCTGCTTCAGGGGGACTTTCCTCGAGGGTGACGGTCCTTCGGTTGGAGGATTGTCCCCCCCCAGCTACAGGAGTTTCTGCACCTCGCGGTCGAAGGTGTCCGTGTCGATATAGCCGACGTGTACGTTCTTTATCCGGCCGTCCTTTCCAACGAAGAAGGTGGTGGGGATGGAGGAGACCCCCCCGTACGCGCGGGTGGTCGCCAGGTCGCCGAACAGGATCCGGTACTCGATCCCGTTGTTCATGATGAACCCGGGCAGGTTTTCCCGCGTCTCCTTGTCCAGGGCGATGCCGATCAGTTCGAACCCCTTCCCCCTGTGCCGGTTGTAGACCTCGACGAACCCGGGGATCTCCTCGCGGCAGGGGGGGCACCAGGTGGCGAAGAAGTTGATGACGGTGGGCTTCCCCGCGAACCGGTCGGAAGAGTAGACGTTCCCGTTGATGTCCGGAAGGGAGAACGGCGGGGCGGTCACCGGGGCGCCCCCTCCC
>JAGGAJ010000228.1 GCA_017889845.1 Deltaproteobacteria bacterium | reverse complement strand
CCAGCAGGCTGGTCTTCCCCGCGCGAAAAGCCTCCACTTTGTCCGGCATGGCGGCCAGGGCCGCGTCGACCGCGACCGAAAGATCGGAAGCGGAAAGGGTCTGATCCAGGCCCAGCTTCCGGACGATCTCCCGTGGTTTCCCGCCCCCGGCCATCATCCCCTCGAACACCGTCCGGGCCGCCGTGTTGGAGATTCCCCCCTCGTCCACCATGCGGACCAGGCCGGCGAGGTCCCCGGGGGAAAACGGCAGATCCCCGAAGGCGCGACCCTTGAGCTCCCGCAGGACGTCGTTGGCCACCCAGTTGGCGAGGACCTTTGCGTTCGGGTGGACCGCCACGGCGGCGTCGAAGAAATCGGCAACCACCGGGTCCCCCGTCAGCACGTCCGCCACTTCGGGGCCAAGCCCCAGGTTCGCGATGTATCCCTCGTACCGCCGGGAGAGGGACGGGTTGTCCGCGCGGGCCCGGACGCGCTCGTCGGAAACCGTTCCCGCGGCGGGAGGCTTCCCCTTCGGCTTCGGCGCAGCCGCCCTGCGGACAGGCTGTTTTTCCCGGTCGCCACCCGCCGACGGCCCGGTCTTCCTGTCGGCCCTGTACGTGTCCTTCAGATCGACGATCCGGTTGAACACGAGGGCGGCGGGACGGGAGTCGACGGCGTCGGCGATGAAATACCCGTTGCGCACGAACTGGAACCGGTCTCCGGACGGCGTGTTCGCCAGACCGGGCTCGAGGAGGCATCCCTTCAGGGTCTCCACGGAGCCGAGGGCCAGGAAATCGTGGACCGCCTTCCCCTCCCCTGCCTCCTCGGGGTTGGGAACCGTGAACAGGCGGCCGTACAGGCGCACTTCGGCCCTGACCGCGTGACGGCCCGAGACCCACTGGATGGCCGTGGTCTTCCTGCGCTTCCCCTCCGGCTTCCGGCCCAGCGACTCGGGGTCGTAGCTGCAGCGGAGCTCGACTACATCGCCCGAAGCGGGATCCTTGACGGCCTCGTCGCACCGGACGATGTAGGCGTTGCGAAGCCGGACTTCCCCGCCCGGGCACAACCGCATCCAGTCGGCCGGCGGATCCTCCCGGAAGTCGGAGCGTTCGATCACGATCTCGCGGGAGAGCGGCAACCGTCGCGACCCTTCCTTCGGGATGTCGTGCGGCCAGTACGGCGCGTCCAGCCACTCGACCTTGCCGGAAGGCCAGTTCGTGATCGTCACCTTCAGCGGGCGCAGGACGGCCATGACGCGCGGCGCACGGGCGTTGAGGTCGTCCCGGATCGCGTCGTCCAGGAGGTCCATGCTCACGCGGCTGTTCGTCTTGTCGACGCCGATGCGGGACGCGAAGAGCCGGATCCCCTCCGGGGTGTACCCCCGGCGGCGCATCCCGGCGATCGTCGGCATGCGCGGGTCGTCCCAGCCGGCCACGTGGCGCTCCTCCACGAGCTGGAGGAGCTTGCGCTTGCTCATGACCGTGTAGTCGAGGTTGAGGCGTGCGAACTCGTACTGGCGCGGGCGAGGCTCGGGGAAGAGGTTGTCCACCAGCCAGTCGTAGATCGCCCGGTTGTTCTCGAACTCGAGGGTGCAGATGGAGTGCGTGATGTTCTCGATGGCGTCCGACAGCGGGTGGGCAAAGTCGTACATGGGGTAGATGCACCACGCGTCCCCCCTGCGGTAATGGGTCGCGTGGCGGATGCGATAGAGGAGGGGATCGCGCATCTTCATGTTCCGCGCCGCCATGTCGATCTTCGCGCGAAGCACGTGGGCCCCGTCCGGGAACTCGCCGGCGCGCATGCGTGCGAAGAGGTCGAGGTTCTCCTCCACGGGGCGTTCGCGCCAGGGGCTCTCCCGGCCCGGCTCGGAGATGGTCCCCCGATGCTGCCGGATCTCCTCCTCGTTCAGGCTGTCCACGTACGCCTTCCCGTCCCGGATCAGCCGGACTGCGAGCTGGTAGAGCCGCTCGTAGTAGTCCGACGCGAAGAAGAGCTTGTCCCTCCAGTCGAAACCGAGCCACCGCACGTCCCGCAGGATCGAGTCGACGTACTTCATGTCCTCGGTTTCCGGGTTCGTGTCGTCCATCCGCATGTGGCAGACGCCGCCGAACTCCTGCGCGATCCCGAAGTTCAGGCAGATGGACTTGGCGTGGCCTATGTGAAGGTAGCCGTTCGGCTCGGGAGGAAAGCGGGTGATCACCCGGCCGCCGTAAACGCTTGCGAGGGTGTCGCGCCGGACGATTTCCCTCAGGAAATCTGTTGGTTCTCTGGCTTCAGGCCCTTTCGGGGTGGTTGGAGGCACGATATTTTATTACACGAAAGGGACCCCGTGTCAAAAAGTCGGGGCGACGCACTGTTGACGGCTCAGCATGTTGCGTCCAAAATGACTGTTTAATACCTGATTCCCGGGGAGTGGATGCAAAAACCGGTTTATCTCGGGGTGCTTGGAACAGCGATCGTCGTCTCGGCCGTTTCCCTCGGTGTCACCCTGACCCGGTACCTCTCTTTGCGCGCGTACTCCCCGAAATCGCAGGCAGGTTCCGCCGGCGCACCGGCCGCACCCGCGTCACCCCCTTCGCCAGTAGAGGAGTGGAAGAACCTGTTTTCCCCGGCACAGGGCATGAACACACCCTCTCGCCTTCCCGCCGCGGCGAGCAAGGGAGTTGCGACGGCACCCCGGACGAACTTCATCCTCGTGGGCACCATCGTCTCCACCAGTCCCCACACCAGCCGGGGGATCCTCTGGGCCGCGGGGATGAAGGAGCCGCGGGCTTACCGGGTGTCGGAGGAAGTGGAGCCGGGCGCGGTGCTCGCCGCCGTGGAGAGGGACAAGGTCTGGATCGCGCGGGGGAGCGAGCGGGAGAAACTGGACCTCCTCCCGGTCGGAAGCCGCTCCCGGACCCCGCCGTCCCCACCCGCCGCCCCCCAGCCGTCCGCGGCGCAGCCGTCCGC
>JAGGAJ010000019.1 GCA_017889845.1 Deltaproteobacteria bacterium | reverse complement strand
TCGATGAACTCCTTGTTCGTCTTGGTCTTGGAGATCTTGTCCAGGAGGAACTCCATGCTCTCCGCCGGCGACAGCGGGGAGAGGAACTTCCGCAGGATCCACACGCGCTGGAGGACGTTCTTCTCGAGGAGGAGTTCCTCCTTCCGGGTGCCGGACTTGTTGATGTCGATGGCCGGGAAGATCCGCTTCTCCGCGATCTTCCGGTCGAGGACCAGCTCGTTGTTGCCCGTTCCCTTGAACTCCTCGAAGATCACCTCGTCCATCCGGCTCCCCGTCTCGATGAGGGCGGTGGCGATGATCGTGAGGGACCCCCCCTCCTCGATGTTCCGGGCCGCGCCGAAGAACCGCTTCGGCTTCTGGAGGGCGTTGGCGTCCACCCCGCCGGAGAGGACCTTCCCCGACGGCGGCACGACGGCGTTGTACGCCCGCGCCAGCCGGGTGATGCTGTCGAGAAGGATGACGACGTCCTTCTTGTGCTCCACGAGGCGCTTGGCCTTCTCGAGCACCATCTCCGCGACCTGCACGTGGCGCTGCGCCGGTTCGTCGAAGGTGGAGGATATGACCTCGCCCTTGACGCTGCGCTGCATGTCCGTCACCTCCTCGGGCCGCTCGTCGATGAGCAGCACGATGAGGACCACCTCGGGGTGGTTCTTCGTGAGGGCGTTGGCGATGTTCTGCAGGATGATCGTCTTCCCCGCCCGGGGCGGCGAGGTGATGAGGGCACGCTGCCCCTTCCCGATCGGCGCCACGAGGTCGATGACCCGGGTGGAGTAGTTGTCCTGGACGTACTCCATCTTGAACTTTTCCTGCGGGTAGAGGGGCGTCAGGTTGTCGAAGAGGATCTTGTCCTTGCTGATCTCGGGATCTTCGTAGTTGATCTTCTCGACCTTGAGGAGGGCGAAGTACCGCTCGTCCCCCTTGGGCGCCCGGATCTGGCCGCTGATGGTGTCGCCGGTGCGCAGTCCGAAGCGGCGGATCTGGGAGGGGGACACGTAGATGTCGTCTGGCCCCGGCAGGTAGTTCGAGTCGGGGGCGCGGAGGAATCCGTAGCCGTCGGGGAGCACCTCGAGCGTACCCTCGCCGGAGACGATCACCTCCTGGTCGGTCTGGGACTGGAGGATGGCGAAGATGAGTTCCTGCTTCTTGAGGCCCGCGGCCCCGTCGACGTTCATCTTCTTCGCGATTTCGGTCAACTCGCCGATCCGCATGGCTTTCAGCTCTTTCAGGTTCATGTACGTTCTCCCGGGAGCAGAGGGTGTCGTCCTATCGAACGGAAACCGCCGGTATTGCGCGGGGTGGAAAGAACTCCGGAAGGCACTCCAGAGGAGCTGTGGTTGATTGCCGGAAGTTCGCGGCTCGATTCCAGGGACCGTTAGGATACCCGAATGCCCGCCCCCCGTCAATCCTTGTAGACCGAAACGGCGTTGTCCCCCCTGCGGGTCGATTCGTGCACCATCGCCTCCACGTGGGGGAGGAGGATCCGCTCCGAGTCGCCGTCCTTGGGGTAGGAGGCGACCCCGATGGCGGTCTTCAACAGGACATCCCGCCGCCCGAGGGGGGATGCGTTCATCGCGTCGAGGATCCTGGAGGCCGTTTCCGCCGCCTCGGTCTTCCCCATCTGGGGCATCACGATGTAGATCATCGAGCCGGAGCGGGCGATGTAGTCCACCTCGCGGAGCTGGGACCGGACCACCCCGGCCAGATCCACCAGCGCGCCGTCGGCCGCCACGTGCCCGTACACATCGTTCATCTCCCGCAAATGGCGGATCTTGATGAACAGGAGGGACACGGGGTGGCCGAACTTCTTCCCGCGCGTCAGCTCCTGGTGCAGGATCTCGTGGAAGTACTTGAAATTGTGCAGACCGGTGACGGAGTCGAGGTCGGGGATCCGGGATACTTTCTGGTGGAGGTTGCGCAGGCCCAGCAGGACCGCGCTCAGACGGGTATAGGCCAGGAACGCTTCCCGGGTCTCCCGTACGAACAGGTCCGGTTCCGCGGAGCTGGCCAGGAACACGCCGAGGGTTTCCCCGTGGAGGCGGCAGGGAGCGCCGAAGACGCTCTTCGCCTCATGCTCGAACCGCCAGGCGGGGTCGGAAATGCGGGGATCCGCGCCCTGGATGCCCACCTCCCCCGCAACGGCGGCCTCCACGACCGGAAGCGTCCCCTTCGCGTACAGCTCCTTGATGAAATTGCCCGAATGTCCGCGGTGAGCGAACACCAGCGGCGGCTTCCCTCCCTCCAGGGCGAGCACGCCGACCGCGCGGAGGGGATAGTTGTCCATCAGCAGGCTCATCAGGTAGTTCGCCTGTTCCTCCTCGGAGGACCGTTTCTCGAGGCGGGCGAGAATCTCGCTCTCGATGCGGATGCGGGTGGATATCGGGCTCATGGCGATACCTGTCGCGGAAGAGGATTCTCGTGTTCCCGTGGGATTTCCCTTATATAGATAAAGCCAAGCTGGCGGCCGGTCAAGGACTTTTCGCGCCGGAACGAGTGGAACCGCTCCGAGCAGACCGTGCACGGCCCCACGCTTTCCGACCGGGCCGGCGGGACGCCCGCCGCGGACAGGGCGGACAGGGCGATGGCCTGGAGGTCGGCCATCCACTTCCCGGACGCTCGCCCGGCGCGGAGGTGCCCCGCGGCACCGGGCACGGAGAGGAGCGCTTCCGCCACCTCGTCCCCTACCTCGTAACAGCATCCCATCGCGCACGGCCCGGCGGCCGCGACGAGTCCCCCGACCGCGTCGCCGCCGTACCGCCGGGAGACAGTCCCGACCGCTTCCTCCACCACCCCCGCGGCGAGACCACGCCACCCGGCATGGACCGCCGCTGCGAACGGGAAGTCCCGGTGTGCGATGAGGACCGGGACGCAGTCCGCCGTGTGGACCCCGACGCCGGTCCCCGGCTCGTCCGTCCAGATGGCGTCCCCCTCCCGCTTCCACCCTCCCGGTCCGTACCCGTCCCCCGGCCCGAACCGGAGCACCCTCGCCGAGTGGACCTGTTTCAGGGTGCCCACGGCGTCCGCAGAAAGGGAAAAGACCTCGCGCAACCGATCCCGGCAGCCGCGCCCCTCAACAGGGTCCGCACCGAGGAAGGCGTGGTATACGCCCGGCACGGAACGGAGGAGGGGGGATTGCACGAACTGGGGGAGAGGTCTCACTTGACCACGGAGAGGAAGGCGGCGAACTCGGGCGGGTCGGGTACGGTGAACGAAAGTTTCTCCCCCGTCACCGGGTGCGTGAAGGCGAGGCGGAAGGCGTGCAGGAGGAACCGGGACACGGCGAAGGCGCCCGCCACGGAGCCCTTCCCCAGCGGGATCTTCCGGGGCCGGCCGTATACGTCGTCGCCAACGATCGGGCAGCCGAGGTGGGCGCAGTGGACCCGCACCTGGTGGGTGCGTCCGGTTTCCAGCCGGAACTCGAGGAGGGAAAAGGGGCCGAACGTCCCGAGGCGCCGGTACCGCGTCACCGCGACGCGGCCGCCCGCCGGAAGGACGGCCATCTTCTTCCGGTACACCGGGTGCCGGCCGATCCGGGTCGTCACCGTCCCTTCCTCCGCCGGCGGCCCTCCGAAGACGATCCCGTGGTACCTGCGGTCCATCCCGTGGGAGGACAGCTGGGCGGAAAGGCCGTGGTGGGCCGCGTCGGTCTTCGCCACCACGAGGATGCCGGAGGTGTCACGGTCGAGGCGGTGGACGATCCCGGGGCGGGCCACGCCCCCGATCCCGGACAGCGTCCCGGCGCGGGACAGGAGGGCGTTCACGAGGGTTCCGACGGAGTGCCCGGGCGCGGGGTGGACGACCATCCCCGCCGGCTTCTCCACCACGAGCAGCCACGGGTCCTCGTGGAGCACCCTGAGGGGGATGTCTTCCGGCGCGAGGTCCGGCAGCACGGCGGGGGGAACCTCCACTGTCACCGCCTCCCCCCCCCGGAGGCGCGCGGCGGGGCGCGCGGGGGCTCCCGAGAGGAGCACCCGCCCCTCCTCGATGAGCCGCCGGACGCGAACCCGGGAGAGCCCCGGCAAGGCTTCCGGCAGGTACCGGTCGAGGCGATCCCCCGCCCGGGCGGCCGGGACCGTCAGCCGGTGCGTGCCGGCCGGCGCGTCCGGCACCTACCAGGCCTTGGAGTGGATGCGCCCCGTGGGCTTGACGAGCACGTCCACCAAGGCGAAATTGAAGAAGTTGGTGCTCCGGGCGATCTCGGGGTCGATGCGGCTCAGGTAATAGCTGCGCCCCTCCTCTATCTCCTCCCTCAGCAGGTCGAAGAGGGTGTCGTTCCCGATCCCCTCCTCCACCTTCTTGGCGTTGTACAGGGCGATGTCCGACACCACCGCCCGGGCGATCCGCCGCGCCACGTCCGGGTCCGTCACCACTCCCATCGGAATTCCCTCCCCTCTCTTAGCTCCTGTACCGGAACGCGACGTACAGATGCGCGCCGTCCCGGTAGATCAGCGCGGTGGCCGGCATGCCCCGCGGCAGGCGCGACAGCGCCTTCCGGTACGCGTCGACCCCCGGCACGGCCTCCCGGTTCAGGGAGATCAGGATGTCCCCCTCCCGGATCCCGCCCTCCCAGGCGGGGCTCGCCGTCTCGACGAAGACGACCTCCACGCCGCCCGGAAGCTCCATCTCCCGCAACAGCCGCGCGGGTACCGCGCTCACGGAGATCCCGAGGGGGTCCACCGGCTCCCGCTTCGGCGGCCGGCGGCTCTCCGACTGTCCCTCCGCCTCCTCGACCGTCACGGTCACGGAGACCCGCCTTCCCTCCCGCACGATTTCGAGGGGAACCGCGGTCCCCGGAGCCGTGGTCGCCACCTGCTTCTGGAACTCCGTCACCCCTCCCAGGCGGGTCTTCCCGTACGCGACGAGGATGTCCCCCGCGCGAAGCCCGCCCTTCGCCGCCGGGCTGCCCGGGACGACCCGGTTCACAAGTATACCCTTCTCCCCCTTCGCCCCGAACGCCTCGGCGAGGTCCGGCGAGAGGGACTGGATCCCCGCCCCGAGCCACCCCCTGCGCACCGCGCCGTGGGCCGCCAGCTCCTGCTCCACCATCTTCACGGTGTTGATCGGGATGGCGAAGCCGATCCCCTGCCCGGCGCTCACCATGGCGGTGTTGATCCCCACCACCTCCCCCCGGGCGTTCAACAGCGGCCCCCCCGAGTTTCCGGGGTTGATGGAGGCGTCCGTCTGGATGAAATCGTCGCCCCCTTCCACGTCCGGCTCCGCGCTCCGCCCCGTCGCGCTGATCACGCCCAGGGTCACGGTGCTCTCCAGCCCGAAGGGGTTCCCCACGGCGATGGCGAACTCCCCCACCTTCAGGCGCGATGAGTCGCCCAGCGTCGCCACCGGGAGTTTCCGGGACGGCTGGATGCGGAGGACCGCCAGATCGGTCCGCACGTCCGCGCCGATCACCTTCGCGCGGTACTCGCTCCGGTCGGAGAGGCGGACCACGATTTCGTCCGCGTCCCGGATGACGTGCTCGTTCGTGACGATCAGTCCGTCCTCCCCGACGATCACTCCCGAGCCGAGGGAGTTCTCGCGGAACCCCCCGTTCTCCTCCAGGAGGTCCAGGAGGTACTCCGGCGGCTGGCCGTCCGGTCGCCGTCCCGCCCCGGGCGATCCCTTCGCGAACCGGGTCACCGTGCGGATGTTGACCACCGCCGGGACGGCACGTTCGACCGCGGCGACGAAGGTATGCTGGACCGTCGCCACTTCCGGCGGCCCGGTGGAGCTCCCGGGGCCGCACCCCGCACACGCCGCCAGCGCCGCCGACAGGAGGTAGACCGCTCGCCTCATCCGCCGCCGGCCTCCCGCCGGCGCTGACCGGGGGGGGTCTTCCGCACCGTCATCTTCGCACCCCGGGCGAACTCCACGTCCTTCTGGATCTGGCGCACCAGCTCGTCCACGCTCTTGAACTTCCGCTCGTCCCGGATCCGGTCCCGGAAATACACCGCCAGCTCCTGCCCGTAGAGGTCCCCCCGGAAGTCGATGAGG
The DNA here is from genome assembly GCA_017889845.1 of Deltaproteobacteria bacterium. Classification (GTDB taxonomy): domain Bacteria; phylum Desulfobacterota; class Deferrimicrobia; order Deferrimicrobiales; family Deferrimicrobiaceae; genus JAGGAJ01. The sequence goes on along the minus strand of JAGGAJ010000019.1, from coordinate 10,034 downwards.
TGCACCTCGACGCCGAGGGAGTTTTCCCCGAAGGTGGGGTTGAAACCGACATTGGCCACCCCGCGCCGCAAGATCCCGCCGGCTGCGACGTCCACCACGTACACGCCCGGGAGCGGCAGCAGTTCCTGGGTAAACTGCACGTTGGCCGTGGGGAACCCCAGCTTCCGGCCGCGGGCCGCGCCCGTGACCACCGTCCCCGACACCTTGTAGGGGGCGCACAGCAACTCCTCGGCCTCCCGCACCCTCCCCCCCAGGAGCAGCTCCCGGATCCGGCTCGAACTCACGATCGCCCCCCCGCGGACGAGCGGCTGGACGATGTCCACCGCGAACCCCGCCTCCCGGCCGATGCGCGAGAGCATCGCGGGGGAGCCGGTCCGGTTCCTGCCGAAGGTGAAGTCGTACCCGACCGTCACGAAGCGCGCCGACAGCCGCCCGCGGATCACCGTCCGCGCGAACTCCTCCGGCCCCATTCCGCCGATCTCCCCGGTGAACGACTCCACGACGAGGGCGTCGATCCCCATCTCCTCCATCCGGGCCGCCTTCTCCTCCGGCGAGGTGATCTCGTAGAACCGCGCCTTCGGGGTGAAGTACCGGATCGGGTGGGGGTGGAAGGTGAGGGCAACGGCCATCAGGCCGTTCTCCCGGGCGCGGGTCACGGTCCGACGGAGGAGTTCCCGGTGGCCGATGTGCACCCCGTCGAAGTTCCCGATGGTCAGCGAGGTGCCGGAGGGGGCGGAAAATCCCCGGGATCCCTCGACGATTCTCATCCGGACCGACCGTCTCCGCGCCCCGCCGCGGTGCGGGGGTGCGGGCGCCGCGCGCGCATGTCCTTCCTTTGCTCCTCCGGTGCGGGTTGATAAAGTATGATACTACACGATGAAAATCACCCGGAAATATCTGCTGGCCGAATTGTCGGGCCCGTTCCTCCTCGGCCTGGGGAGCTTTTCCCTGGTGGTCCTTCTCCACCGGTTCTCCCGCGTCGCGGATCTCGTGATCGGCCGCGGGGTGCCGTCCGGGCTGGTCGGCAGGCTTCTCCTCGCCCTCTTCCCTCCCTTCCTCGAGCTCACCCTTCCCGCCGCGTTCCTCCTGGCCGTCCTCCTCGGTTTGGGGCGCCTCGCCGCCGACTCGGAGACCGCCGCCCTGGCCACCTCCGGGGTGGGGATGCGAGGGGTGGCCGGCCCGGTTCTCCTGGCCGGCGGTATCGTCTTCTCCGCCGCGCTGCTCGTCGGATGGCACGGCATACCGTGGGGTTACAAGGAAACGCAGCGCGTCCTGGCCCGCATCGTAGCGGAGCGGACCGGCGCGGGCGCGACGGAGCACGTGTTCCGGGAGATCACGCCGGACACGCTGCTCTACCCCGACCGGGTCTCCGCGGACGGGCAGCGGATGGACGGGATCTTCCTCACCTTCCGGCCCGCGGGGGACGAACCGCTCCTGGTGTTCGCGCGGGATGGCCGCTTCGCGCCGGCCGGGGGGGACGGCGTGGTGAGCCTGGGCCTGACCGACGGGACGATCCACAGCGACCAGCCCGGGAAACGGGTGTACCGGCTGGCCTCCTTCCGGGAAATGACGTTCCGGTTTCCCCTGGAGATACCCGACGCCCTGGGCGAGGACGACCCGAGGGGGATGACCATCCCCGAACTGTACCGGAAAATCGTGGAGGGGGAGGGGGCGGCGAGGAAGGCCGGGTACCGGTACCACTTCCACAAGCGGCTCTCCCTGGCGGTGTCGTGCCTGTCCTTCGGGCTCCTCGCGGTCCCCCTCGGGATGGCGCAGCGGGCGCGGGGCAGGTCGTCCGCCTTCGCCGTCACGATGACGCTCGTCCTCGTCTACTATGTCTTCATGGTGGCGGCCGGGGTGATGGAGAACCGGGTCCCGGCGGGGATGGTCGCGCTCTTCTGGGCACCCAACATGCTCGGGCTCTCCCTGGCGGCCTGGATCCTCTGGCGTTCGGACCGGAGCGTGACGACCCTGCCCAGGCCTCTGGAACGGATCCTGGTGCGGAAGTGACCGTCCTCTCCCGCTACCTCCTCCGGGAGTTCGGCCGGGCCGCGGTCGCCTGCATCGTGGGCTTCCTCGTCCTGTTCCTGCTGATCGACTTCGTCGCCAGCGCGGAGAAGCTGCTCCGGTACAAGGCGGGCCTGTCCGAGATCGGGTGGTACTACCTCTCCCGCCTTCCCGGAGTGTTTGTGATGGTTTCCCCGGTCGGGACGCTTCTCGCCGTGCTGGTCTCCGTCTCGCTCCTGGTGCGCAACAACGAACTGACCGCCATGTTCTCCGGGGGGATGAGCCTCGCCCGCGTCTGCCTTCCGATCCTCGCCGGGTGCGCCCTCATCTCCGCCGTCTCCCTCCTCTGCTCGGAGGTGTTGGCTCCGCCGGCGAACCGCCGCTCCCGCGAGATCGAACGGCTCCGGGTGCGGCCCGGGAAGTTGGCGGCGCAGTTCTCGGGGAACCGGTACTGGATGCGCGGGAAGGAGGGGATCCTCTCCGCCCAGGTGGTGGACGCCCCGTCCCGGTCGCTGCAGGGGTTCCAGTACTTCGAACTGGACCGGGAGTTCCGCCCGGTGCGGCGGGTCGAGTCGCGGAAGGCCCGCCTCCTTCCCGATGGCGACTGGGAACTGCGGGAGGGGAAGGAGCGGCGCTTCGCGGACGGGTCGGTCGTCGAGGCGTTCGACCTCCGGACGTACCGTTTCCCGGAAACGATCGAGGGGTTCCTGGAGGGGGAGACCCCCCCGGAGGAGATGACCTACTCCCAGATATCGCGTTACGTCGCGGAGGTCCGGCGGAAGGGGTACGAGGCGACGCGGCACGAGACCGACCTGCACGCCAAGATCGTCTACCCCCTCCTGAACGTCATCATCGCCATGCTGGGGATCCCGTTCGCCCTGCGCTCCCCCCGCTCCGGAGGGGTGTGGCGCAGCATCGGGCTCGGATTGCTGGTGGGGTTTGCCTGCTGGGTGGTCCTGTACGCCTGCCTCTCGCTGGGAAGGAAGGGAGTCATGCCGCCCCCGCTGGCGGCGTGGCTCCCCGCCGCCCTGTACGCGGGAGCCGGGGCGTTCCTGTTCCGGGGGGTCGGGCGGTAGCGGGAAGATCCGTCAGGTTCCCATCTCCCAGGAGGCGAGGTATTTCCTCTGCTCCGCCGTGAGGAGGTCGACGCGCACCCCGGTAGCGGCGAGCTTCAGACGGGCGATTTCCCGGTCGATCGGTTCGGGGACGGGGTGCACCTTGTTTGACAACCGGTCGTGGTGGCGGAGGAGGTACTCCACCGACAGCGCCTGGTTGGCGAAGCTCATGTCCATCACGTTCGCCGGGTGCCCCTCCGCGGCGGCGAGGTTGATCAGCCGCCCCTCCCCCAGGACGTGGATCGCCCGGCCGTCGCGCAGCAGGTACTCCTGCACGAAGGGTCGGACGGTGCGTACCGACCGCGCCATCTTCGCCAGGGCGGGGATGTCGATCTCCACGTTGAAGTGCCCGGAGTTGCACACGATGGCCCCGTCCTTCATCCGCCCGAAGTGTTCCCGCCGCAGCACGTGGAGGTTGCCGGTGACGGTGCAGAAGATGTCCCCGACCCGGGCCGCCTCCGCCATGGGAACCACCTCGAATCCGTCCATGACGGCTTCGAGCGCCGGCAACGGGTCGATCTCCGTGACGATCACCCGCGCGCCCATCCCCCGGGCCCGCATCGCCAGCCCGCGGCCGCACCACCCGTACCCCGCCACCACGAAGCAACTCCCCGCCAGCAGGCGGTTCGTCGCCCGCAGGATCCCGTCGATGGTCGACTGCCCCGTGCCGTACCGGTTGTCGAAGAAGTGCTTCGTCTTGGCCTCGTTCACGGCGACGATGGGATACCGCAGCACCCCTTTCTCGCCCATGGCGGCCAGCCGGATGACGCCGGTGGTCGTTTCCTCCGTGCCGCCGACGATGTCCTTCAGGTACCCCGTCTTCTCCGTGTGGACCACGGATACCAGGTCCGCGCCGTCGTCCATCGTGACGTTCGGGGCCACCGCGAGGGCCGACAGGATGTGCCGGTAATACGTCTTCCGGTCCTCCCCCTTGATCGCGTACACCGCGATCCCGTCGTTCTTCACGAGGGACGCGGCCGCCTCGTCCTGCGTGGAGAGGGGGTTCGACGCGCACAGGGAAACCTTCGCGCCGGCGGCGGCCAGGACCTGCATGAGCGCCGCCGTCTCGGTGGTCACGTGGAGGCACGCGGCGATGCGCACCCCGCGGAACGGCTTTTCCTTCGCGAACCGCGCCCCGATGGACCGCAGCACCGGCATGTCCTTCTTCGCCCACTCGATCCGTCTCCGCCCTGCCGCGGCGGTCCGTATGTCCTTTACGTCGTATCCCTTCGCGCCGGCCATTCCAGCCTCCCTATGCGCCGTGCCCTGCCGCCTTGCGCAGCACCCGGGCCTTGTCGGTCTTTTCCCACGTGAACTCCGGCAATTCCCGCCCGAAATGCCCGAGGGCCGCCGTCTTGCGGTAGATCGGCCGCAGCAGGTTCAGCTCCCGGATGATCTTCGCGGGCCGCAGGTCGAACGTGTCCAGAACGGCCCGGCGGATCCGCTCCTCCGGAACCGTCGCGGTGCCGAACGTCTCCACCAGAACGGACACCGGATCCGCCACGCCGATGGCGTATGCCAGCTGCATCTCGCACCGGTGCGCCAGCCCCGCGGCGACCACGTTCTTGGCCACGTACCGCGCCATGTAGGCGGCGCTCCGGTCCACCTTGGAGGGATCCTTGCCGGAGAACGCCCCGCCGCCGTGGCGGCTGTACCCGCCGTAGGTGTCCACGATGATCTTCCGACCCGTGAGCCCCGTGTCCCCGTGGGGCCCCCCCACGACGAAGCGTCCCGTGGGGTTGATGTAGTACTTCACCTTCTTCGAAAGGAGCTCCTTCGGCACCGACTTCCGGACCACCTCCTCGATGACCCCCTCCGTCAGGGCCTTGCGGCTCACGTCCTCCGCGTGCTGGGTGGAGCAGACGACCGCCGTCACCTCCCGGGGGACGCCGTCCGCGTACCGCACCGTCACCTGGCTCTTCCCGTCCGGCCGGAGCCAGGGGAGGGTCCGCTTCTCCCGCGCCTCCGTGAGGCGCGCGCAGATCTTGTGGGCGAAGGCGATCGGCATCGGCATCAGCTCCCGCGTCTCGTCGCAGGCGAAGCCGAACATCATCCCCTGGTCCCCCGCCCCCTGCTTCTCCTCGTTCCCCCGGTCGACCCCCTGGGCGATGTCGGGGGACTGCCGGTCGATCACCGTGACGACCGCGCAGTTGTGGGCGTCGAATCCCCTCGCATTCCCCACGTACCCAATCTCGGTGACCGTCTTCCGCACGACGTCGGGGAAATCGATGAGGGCCTTCGTGGTGATCTCGCCCGCGACCACGACGAGCCCCGTGGTGACCATCGTCTCGCACGCCACACGGCTGCGGGGATCCTGGCGGATGATCTCGTCGAGGACGGAGTCGGAGATCTGGTCGGCCACCTTGTCGGGATGTCCGCCCGTCACCGACTCCGACGTGAAAAGGAATTCCCTCATGGATGCTCGCTCCTGTATCCGGGATTGACTAGAAGCCTCGGGATTATATGCTAAAACCGCTCGTCAGGAAACAGGTCCTCCATCTTTTTCCGCAGGACCCGCTCGATCTCCGCCGCCGTGGAGTGCTGGAGCAGGGAGCCAGCGAACTCCTTCGCCTCGTGCGCCACCGACTTCCGCAGGATCCGCTTGACCCTCGGGATCGACGTGGCGTTCATGCTGAGCTCGTCCAGACCGAGTCCGAGGAGCACGTAGGAGTAGAGCGGCTCGCCCGCCATCTCGCCGCACATCGACACGGGGATCCCCTCGTCGTGCCCGGCCTCCACGATCCGGCGGACGAGTCGCAGGATCGCAGGGTTCAGGGGCTCGTACAGATAGGAGACGTGCTCGTTCACACGGTCGATCGCCAGGGCGTACTGGATCAGGTCGTTCGTTCCGATGCTGAAGAAGTCCGTCTCCCGCGCGAGAAGGTCCGCCACCATCGCCGCGGAGGGGATCTCCACCATGATGCCGATGGACATCTCCTTGTCGAAGGGGACCCGCTTCCGCCGGAGCTCCGACCGCGCCTCCTCGACGACCGCCATGGCGGCCCGCAGTTCGGAGACCCCCGAGATCATGGGGAACATCAGCCGGACCTTGCCGAAGGTGGAGGCCCGCAGGACCGCCCGGATCTGCGCCTTGAAGATGTCCTTCTCCCGGAGGCAGAACCGGATCGCCCGGAGCCCCATCGCCGGATTCATCTCGTCGGCGAGCTCGAGCTGGGAGGCGAACTTGTCCCCCCCCAGGTCGAAGGTCCGGATGGTGACGGTGTGCCGTACGAACTTCTCCGCGACCCGGCGGTACGTGTCGAAATGCTCCTCCTCGGAGGGCAGGTCCTTCCGGTTGAGGAAGAGGAACTCCGTCCGGTACAGCCCCACGCCGTACGCGCCGCTGCGCAGCGCCACGTCGGCCTCCTCGGGGAACTCGATGTTGGCCAGGAGGGACAGGGTCTTGCCGTCCCGCGTGACGGTGGGCAGGCGGGCGAACTTCGCCAGGTCCCGGGTCCGCTGCGCGAAGGCCTTCCGCTTCTCCCCGTACTCCCGGATCGCCTCCTCCGTCGGGTCGAGGACGACAACCCCCTCCTCGCCGTCCACGATCACCGTCTCCGACGTGCCGTACTCCTCGGTGATCCGTTCCACCCCCACCACCGCCGGAATCCCCAGCGAGCGCGCGGTGATCGCTGTGTGGGAGGTCCGGCTCCCCACGTCGGTGGCGAATCCCTGCACCGGGCTTTTCAGGATCTGTGCGGTGTCCGCGGGGGACAGGTCGTGGGCCACGATGATCACCGGGTCCTTGATGGATGCGACGGAATCCAGGGGGCGGCCGGCTAGGTTCTCCAGGACCCGGTGTCCGATCTGCCGCAGGTCGTGCCCCCGCTCCCGGAGATACGGGTCCTCGATCCGGTGAAACGTCTCCAGGAGACTCTGGAGGACCCTGTTGAACGCCCAGTCCGCGGTGAACTGGTTCTCCCGGATCATCCGGACCGTCTGCTCCATGAGCGTCGAGTCCTCGAGGAGGGCCAGGTGGACAGAGAGGATCTGGTGGTGCTCCGCCGTGGAGTCCGCCACGCTGTCGCGGATGGACCGGATCTGCTCCTTCGAACGGCCGAGAGCCCGCTGGAACGCGGCGACCTCCTCCTCCACCTTCTCCCGGCCGATGGTGGACTTGACGGAACGTGGCAGGGTGCGGTTCAGGAAGTACCCCTTGCCGATGGCGATCCCCGCCGAGGCCGGGATCCCCTTCAGCACGCGCATCCTTGTCCGCCCGCCTTCCCCCATCCCCTACTCCTCCCCGAACTTCCGGCTGATCAGCGCCCCGATCGCCGCCAGTGCCTCCTCGGCGTCCGCCCCGCTCGCCCGGACCAGGATCCGCGTGTCCTTCGGCGCCGCCAGCATGAGGACCCCCATGATGCTCTTCCCGTTGACCTCCACGCCGTCCTTGACCAACCGGATCTCGGAAGAGAACTGGTTGGCCAGCCGTACCAGCTGGGCGGCCGCCCGGGCATGCAGGCCCAGGCGGTTCTGGATGTCGAATTCGCGTTCGGAGGTCAATCCCACAGGATGAACCCCCCGATGAGGAGGAGGAATGCCAGGATCTCGGACGGCGATACCCCCTTCCGGAAGAGTGCCGTGTACAGGCGTACCAGCCCGACGGCGGCGGCAAACAGCACGGTGGCGTGCAGAGCGTCCATCCCCAGAACGGCGTGCCGCCCCGCGTACACCCCCGCGTACGCCCCACCCAGCACCGCCGCCGCCAGCTTCCGGTCCTCGGTCTTGACGCTCATCCCCGCCGCCCTGAGCCAGGCCACCGCCCTCTCCTGCCCCTGCATGCCCGCGGCGAACCCGCGGTACCGCACGAGGAGATGGGTGGCGTTGTAGAGCGCCAGCAGGGCGACGATCCCCGCCAGCGGGTGGAGCAGTGCCAGGATGGCCCCGGCCGCGGAGGCCATCGGCCGCAAGGCTCCCCAGAAGAAGGCGTCCCCGATTGCGCCCAGGGACCCCATCAGCCCCACCTTGAACGTGCCGATCGAGCGCGCGTCGGCGTCCCCCGCCGACGCGCGCTCCTCGAGCCGCACCGCAGCGCCGAGGATCACCGCCCCCATCGCGGGCTGGGTGTTGAAGAACTCGAGGTGGCGCTTCACCGCCTTCAGGGCATCCTCCGGCCGCCCCGCGTAGAACTCCCTCAGCGCCGGGAGGATCGCGTAGGCGAACCCCACGTTCTGCATCCCCTCGTAGTTCCAGCACCCCTGCAGGAGGAACTGGCGCCGCCACACGGCGCGGCGCGCGGCGGCGGACAAGGCCGGCGCGGTCATGCCGCCCACCGGAAGAACACGGTGGCGGCGAAGACGGCCGCCATCGTCAGGAAGAAGACCGCCGCCGTCCTCTCGGTGCGGCTGCACGAGTAGACCGAGGCGGCTCCCAGCATCGGGATGGCGGGCAGGAGGGCGGAGAATTCCAGGCGGCTTCCGGGCCCGAACCGCGGGAGCAGGAATTTCGCCGTCGCCACCCCGGCTCCCGAGAAGGCCAGCGCGAGGATCGCCCCCGAAAGCGCGAAGAGGGTGAGACCCGCGAGAAGGCCGTGCTCGACCGCCCGGAGGTCTCCCTGGTCCACCGCCTCGGCCGTCTGCTGGGCGATCCTTCCGTTCACCTTCCGGACGTACCGGTCGGCGAGCTTCCCCAGCTCCGCGGAGGGGACCGACAGCAGGAGGAGGGCCGTGAAGCTCCCGCCGTCGAGGCCGATGGAGGAGGAGGCGACGGCAGCGGCCGCGCCGGCGAAGATCGCCGCGCCCGTGTCGTCCGGGGGAACCGACGCGCCGACGGGAAGGCGGGCCAGGTAGAGCATCTCGAGCACCGCCCCGACCTGCGCCCCGGCCGCGAGGTTCCCGAAGACGGCTCCCACCAGGGTCGACACCACCAGCGGGCGGTGGAGCATGAGCTGGCACGCCGCCGTCCGGTCCAGGTAGCACACCCCCCCGAGGAGGGCCGCAAGGGCGAGCTGAAAGGCCATCCCCTACCCTCCCCCTTCCGCCTCGTAGGAGGTTCCCGCCTCGAAGGGGGTCCCCCGGACCAGGACCGACACGCCGTGGCATCGGAGCCACCGGATCGCCTCGAAGTCCTCCGGGGAGAAGAATACGGAGGGGGAAATTTCCACCTTCCCGGCCGCGAAGTGGAGGTTCCCGATGTTCAGGAGGTCGAACCGCACGCCCCCCTGGCGGAGCGCCACAGCGTCCGCCGCGCTGGAAACCAGCAGGATCGACCGCTCCCCGTTCCGGTCGGCCTCGGCGAGCGCGGATGCCGCCTCGGAGAGCCGGCAGAAGCGGACCGCGACGCCCCGCGGCACCGCCAGCTCCATCACGGACCGCAGGAACGGATTGGCGTCGAGATCGTCGTTCGCCACCACGAGGGAGTTCGCCTTCATGTGGGGCACCCAGGTCTCCACGACCTGGCCGTGGATCAGGCGGCAGTCGATGCGGGCGAGCACCAGGGGCATCCGGGTCTCCTACTTTTTCTCCGCCTTCTTCTTCAGCATGTCCCCCGGGATCGTGATGTTGCGCTGCCCGCACTCCTGGAGGTGGCGGGCGAGATCCGGCAACGGCATCGAGGCGCGGGCCATGGGGAACTTGATCATCATCGGCAGGTTCACCCCCGTGACCACCTCCACCCGGTGGGTGGCCAGGAACGAGAGGCCGATGTTGGAGGGGGTACCGCCGAACATGTCGGTCAGCAGGAGCACCCCCTCGCCCGCCTCCACCGTGCGGATGGCGCCATCCACCGCCGCGTGGATCTCCTCCATCCCCTGGTTCGGGGCGATGTCGACCGCCATGACACCTTCGATCTTCCCGACGATGATCTCGGCGGCCCGCAGGAGTTCCGTTGCGAACGCGCCGTGGGAAATGACGACGGCCCCGATCATCCCGCCCCCCTTTTGGGAAGGGAGGAGCGCGAAAGGTCGCGGTGGAG
>JAGGAJ010000227.1 GCA_017889845.1 Deltaproteobacteria bacterium | reverse complement strand
GTCTTCACCACCGAGGAGAGCGGGACGCCGCCCGCGGCGAGGACCGCCTCGAGGTTCCGCAACGCCCGCTCGGTCTGCTCCGCGATCCCCCCCTCGATCATCTTCCCCGTCGCCGGATCCAGCGGGATCTGTCCCGAGCAGAACAGGAACCCGCCGCACCGCACCCCCTGGGAATACGGCCCGATCGCCGCCGGCGCCTTGTCGGTCCGGACGATGTCTCTCCCCATCACCCTTTCCCCCTTTCCACGGACTGCACGCCCCGAACTTTCCCGATCGCCTTGATGAGGAGCGCCAGGTGGTTGGCGTCGTTGACCGACACCTCGAAGTCGCAGATCGCCCGCTTGTCCCGGGTGGTCAGCACGGAGGCGCGCCGGATGTCCACGTCGCTCGACGTGATGCTCCGGGAGATGTCGGCCAGGAGCCCCGGCTTGTCCGCGCACACCACCCGCAGCTTCACGGGATGGACCGCCTTGGTCCCCTCCTCCCAGTTCACCTCGATCGCCCGCGCCGGGTCGCTCTCCAGCACCTTGGGGCAATCCTTCGAGTGGATCGTCACGCCCCTCCCGCGGGTGATGAACCCCACGATCGGGTCCCCCGGCACGGGGTGGCAGCAGTTCCCCAGGCGGATGAAGATGCCGTCCATCCCCTTGACGACGACCGCGCTGGGCTTCTTCGTCACCACCCGGCGGATGAGGCTGGAGAGGCGCGACTCCTTGGTCTTCTCCTGGAGCTGATCGGCGGGGACGAGGCGCCGCAGCAGCGGCAGAAGGGAAACCTTCCCGTACCCCACCGCGACGAGGTAGTCTTCCGGCGTCTTGCTCCGGATCTCCTGCATGGCCTCCTGGAATTCGGGCCCCTTCATGACTTTGGTCGGGTTCAGGGAGTATTTCCGGAACTCCCGCTCGAGGATCTGGCGGCCGAGCGCCAGGGACTGCTCCAGCTGCTCCTCTCGGATGACGGCCCGGATCTTGTTCAGGGCGCGGCTGGTCTTGGCGATCTTGAGCCAGTCCCGGCTCGGCTTGTGGGACGGCTGGGTGATGATCTCCACCACGTCGCCGTTCTTCAGCTGCACCTTGAGGGGAACCATCCGGCCATTGACCTTCGCGCCCACGCACTGGTTGCCGACCTCGGTGTGGATCGCGTACGCGAAGTCGATCGGCGTGGCGCCCCGGGGGAGCTCCTTCACGTCCCCGCGGGGGGTGAAGACGTACACCTCCTCGGGGAACAGCTCCACCTTCACGGTGTTCAGGAACTCCCGGGGGTCCTTCATGTCCTGCTGCAGCTCGAGGATCTGCCGCAGCCAGAGGAACATCTGGTCGCCTTTCTCCGCGGTCTGGCGGCCCTCCTTGTATTTCCAGTGGGCCGCCACGCCGTTTTCCGCCAGGGCGTTCATCTCCTCCGTGCGGATCTGGATCTCCATCATCTCCGCGTTCGGGCCGAAGACCGTGGTGTGCAGCGACTGGTACAGGTTCGCCTTCGGCATGGCGATGTAGTCCTTGAACCGGCCGGGGACGGGCTTCCAGAGGTTGTGGACGATCCCCAGCGCCTCGTAGCACTCCCGGACGTTCTTCGTGATGATGCGGAAGCCGATGAAGTCGAAGACGTGGTCGAAATCGATCCCCTGCCGGTTCATCTTCTGGTAGATCCCGGCGAGGTGCTTGGAGCGGCCCTTGATGGTCGCCTCGATGCCCGCCTCCCTGCACTTCTGCTCGAGGAGGGCGACGACGCTGCGGACGTGCGCCTCCCGGTTCCGCCGCCGTTCGTCCGCCTGCCGGCCGAGCTCCCGGAACCGCTCGGGGTGCAGCACCTCGAAGCAGCGGTCCTCCAGCTCGGCCCGGATCCGGGACATCCCCAGGCGTGCTGCGATGGGGGCGTAGATCTCCACCGTCTCGCGGGCGATCACCGCCTGCTTGTCGGGGGGAAGGTGCTGCAGGGTACGCATGTTGTGGAGCCGGTCGGCGAGCTTGACGAGGATGACCCGCAGGTCCTTCCCCATCGCGAGGACCATCTTGCGGAGGGATTCGGCCTTCTGCGCTGCCGCGTCGGAAAGGGACACCCGCCCGATCTTGGTGACCCCGTCCACGAGTTGCGCCACGGAGTCCCCGAAGAGCTCCCGCAGCTCCTCGACGGTGGCGACCGTGTCCTCCACGGTGTCGTGGAGCAGGCCCGTGGCCACCGTTTCCTCGTCGAGGTTCCAGTCGGCCAGGAGGTAGGCGACGTTCAGGGGGTGAACGAGGTACGGCTCCCCCGACATCCTCACCTGGCCGTGGTGCACCTTGGCGGTGAAGACGTACGCCTTGTGGATGAGCTCCACGTTGGCGTTCGGGCGGGTGGCCGACACCCGGTCGACGATGTCGTTCAGACGGAGCAAAGCGAAACGCCCGCCCCGGGATTATTTTACCCGGACCTTCCCCTGGGCGATCTCCCGAAGGGCGACGACGGTGGGCTTCTCCTTCCGCGCCGTCGTGTCGATCGTGGCGCCCTGGCCACCGTAGAGCTGTTTCGCGCGCTTCGCGGCCACCACCGTGAGCCGGAAGTGGCTGTTGACCTGCCGCAGGCAATCCTCAACCGTTACTCGAGCCATCCCGTCCCTCTCCTGTCTCTTCTAGGATCCCGTCGATGACGTCGTACGCCCGTTCGCGGCGAAGCCGCCGGGCGCGGACGACGTACTCCACCCGGGCAACCGCCTTCTCCAGGTCGTCGTTCACGACCAGGTAGTCGTACTCCTTCAGTGCCACCAGCTCCTGCCGCGCCTCCGTGAGGCGCCGCTCCATCTCCTCCCGGGTGTCCCGCCCCCGCGCGAACAGTCGCGCCCGCAACGTTTCCTGGTCCGGGGGGAGGATCCCGATCAGCACCGCCTCGGGAACCGCCGCCTTCACGGACCGTCCCCCCTGTACGTCGATCTCGAGGACCGCATCCAGCCCCCGCGACACGATGGACTCCACGGC
>JAGGAJ010000226.1 GCA_017889845.1 Deltaproteobacteria bacterium | reverse complement strand
CTTCCGAGCGTGGCGGTGTAGCTCAGATGGTTAGAGCATGCGGCTCATATCCGCAGTGTCCGGGGTTCAATTCCCTGCACCGCCACCATTCCTCTCCTGTGGTAAAATCGCAGCATCCATGAGAAACCTGGGCGTGCTCCTTGTCGACTCCGACCGGGAGGAGAGGGAAAAGAACGCACGCGTCCTCTCCGAGGCGCGATACACGGTTTTCCAGGCCGATGGCCTGGAGGAGGCGGCGGCGATCCTCAAGCGGCACCGGGGCCGCATGGCCGTGCTCTCCGAGCTCTCCGCGGATGGAGCGTGCGGCCTGGAATTCCTCGGGAATACCCTCCTGAAGTACCCCTTCATCCCGTTCACTTTCCTGGCCGCTTCCCCTCCCCTCGGATCGGTTATCCAGGCACTGCAGCAGGGTGCGTACGATTTCCTGCGGAAGCCGGTCGCCCCGGACATCCTCTGCCACTCCGTCGGCCGGTCCCTTCAGAAACTGGACCTTACGCTGGAAACGGAGAAGCAGGACAAGGAGATCCGCCATCTCCTGGCGCGGAGCAGGGAAGACCTGAAGGCCTCGCAGACCCTGTCCTCGTTCAAAGGATTCATGATTTCCATGGCGGCGCACGACTTCCGGTCCATCATTACCGTCCTGGACGGATACCTCCAGTACATTCAGGACCGCTGCAAAGGGTGTTCCGTCTCGGAACCCGAAGGCATCCTGCGCCAGGCGCAACGGACGACCGAGCGGCTCCGGACCATGGCGAACACGCTCCTCGACTACGAGGCCGCGGAGAAGGGACAGATCCGGCTCGAAATCAAGCCGTTTCCCCTGCGGGAAGCCCTTCTCGAATGCATCGCCTTCTACCACCCGTATTCGGAACAGAAGAATGTCGACATCTCCCTGGAGGAGGGGTCGGAGGACGTCATCGTCGCCGGCGACCGGAACAAAGTGAAGGAAATCCTCGACAACCTGCTTTACAACGCCCTGAAGTTCACACCATCCGGCGGGACGATCCGTCTGTCCGGGAAAAGAGAAGGTGGCTTCGGCAGGTTTTGCGTCAAGGATTCCGGGATGGGCATTGATAAAAAGAAGTTGAACACTATTTTCAGCCAGTCGGATGTCGCCACCGTGGACGCGAACGCCCGCATCGGGCTGGGATTGGTCATATGCAAGCGGCTTGTGGAGGCCCAGAACGGGAATATCTGGATCGAGAGCGTCCTGGGGAAAGGAACGCAGGTCTACTTCACACTTCCTGTCTCTGTATAGGGCAATATCGGTAAAATCTTACCACTATTGATGCTGATATTTCCCATGACTGTTTTCCGCTTGTTATTTCCCCGGCAACCTCCGGAAATATTTTCCACATAAAATCCATTGATGGTTGTATATTTAGCGTTGGATTGCCGATAATTACAGATGGCAGGCATGGGGTTTGCTGTTTACCTGGCAATTCGATGGAGGGCGCTATGAATAACAATACGGTTCTCCTCGTCGACGACGATCCCGTCTTCAACCAGTTCACCCGGAACCTCCTCACCGACAAGGGTATGCAGGTGGTTTCCGCCTTCAGCAAGGCGGAAGGGCTGGAGGCGTTCGAGAAGAGCCGGCCCGCCTGCGTGATCCTAGACATCTTCCTTCCCGATGGCTCCGGCGTCGACCTCATCAAGCCCATGCGGGCTTCCGGGTCCAACCTCCCCATCGTCATGGTCTCGGGCCAGGGGGACGTGGACGAGGTGGTGAGGGCGATGAAGGACGGGGCGAGCGACTACCTCAAGAAGCCGTTCCACGGGGAGGAACTGTTTCTCAAGATCCAGATGGTCATGGACACCTCCCAGGCGAAGTGCGAGCTCGAGGAGCTGCGCACCAAGGTCCGGCCGGAAGAGGAGTACAACCTCCTGTTCGGGATGAGCGACCGGATGAGCAAGGTGCAGGCGGTCCTCGACCAGGTGGCGGGTACCGACATCACCGTCCTCATCACGGGGGAGAGCGGAACGGGCAAGGAGCTGGTCGCAAAGGCCCTCCACAAGGCGTCCGATCGTGCGACCGCGCCTTTCGTCAAGGTCAACTGCGCCGCCCTCCCGCGGGAGTTGCTGGAGAGCGAACTATTCGGTTTCGAGAAAGGGGCCTTCACCGGGGCTCACCGCCGCAAGTACGGCCGCTTCGAGATGGCGCAGAACGGCACCATCCTGCTCGACGAGATCAGCGAAATGCACATGGACCTGCAATCCAAGCTGCTCCACGTCCTGCAGGAGAAGCAGTTCTTCCGCATCGGCGGCGAAAGGGACGTGAAGGCCAACTGCCGGATCCTGTGCGCCACGAACAGGAATCTCGAGAAGATGGTCGAGGAAGGAAGATTCCGGCGCGACCTGTTCTACCGCATCAACGTGGTGAACATCCTCGTCCCGCCCCTGCGGGAGCGCAAGGACGACATCCCCCTCCTCGTGGACTACTTCGTCGGACGCTACTCCCAGATGTACAATCGGGAGGTCGCGAAGGCGAGCCCGAAGCTGATGGAGATGTTCCTCAACTACAGCTGGCCGGGGAACGTCCGGGAGCTCGAGAACAACGTGAAACGGTTCATCATCCTCGGGAGCGAAAGCCAGCTGATCGCCGAGTTCAACCGGAAGCGCGAAAACGGCCAGTACAGCGCCATTCCGGACGACGGGGGACTGTCGGAAGCGGAGACCACGGTTGCCAGGCAACCGAAAGCGGCCCGCCCCGCCGCGACGAAAGTCACGACGAACAGCGGCGGCAACGGGACCGAACAGGAATCGGACATCCCGGAGAAAACCACGCTGAAGGAAGTGGCGAAATTCGCCCAGAGAAAAGCCGAAAGGGAACTCATCGAGCGGGTCCTCCAGCACACACGGTGGAACCGGCGCAAGGCGGCGCAGATACTGGACATCAGCTACAAGGCGCTGCTCTACAAGATCAAGGAGTGCGGGCTGAGCATGGAGTAG
>JAGGAJ010000018.1 GCA_017889845.1 Deltaproteobacteria bacterium | reverse complement strand
ATGAGCATCGCCACGCCGACCGAAAAAGAAAGGAGGAGCGCGGCGATGGACAGCTGGCTTGCGGCGGAGGACACCCTATCCCTTCCTATCGGGGGTGAACCAGGAATGTCCCCCTCTACCGCGGGGGATGGATGGGTGGGGGGAGTACACCTCCCCATCACCCTGCGTTTGAACCCGGTGTGTCCCCCCCGCCGGTCTTTGCGGGGGACGCGGCCGATACGCTCCTGGCCACCTGCATGAACGGAGTAAGCAGGTCGATCGGCACGGGAAAGATGGTGGTGGAGTTGTTCTCGGACGCCACCTCCCGCAGCGTCTGCAGATACCGCAACTGGAGTGCGATCGGATTCTCCGCGATGATCTTCGCCGCGTCGGAGAGCTTCTGCGCCGCCTGGAACTCCCCTTCCGCCCCGATGACCTTCGCGCGCCGCTCCCGTTCCGCCTCCGCCTGCTTCGCCATCGCCCGCTGCATCTCCTGGGGCAGGTCGATATGCTTGATCTCGACCTTGGCGACCTTGATTCCCCACGGCTCCGTGTCCTTGTCGAGGATCTCCTGGATGTGCGCGTTGATCTTCTCCCGCTCCGAGAGGAGGTCGTCGAGCTCGGCCTGCCCGCACACGGACCGCAGCGTCGTCTGGGAGAGCTGCGACGTCGCGTACAGGTAGTTCTCCACGCTGACGATCGCACGGTTCGGGTCGATGACGCGGAAGTAGAGGACGGCGCTGACCTTCACGGAGACGTTGTCCCGCGTGATCACGTCCTGGGGCGGCACGTCCATCGCCACCACGCGCAGATCCACCTTCACGATCTTGTCGATCACGGGGATGAGGAGGATGAGCCCGGGACCCTTCGCCCCGATGATCCGCCCGAGACGGAAGATCACGCCCCGCTCGTACTCGTTCATGATCCGGATGGCGCTGGACAGGAACAGGACGAGGATGACCACCAACGCTACGTATAGATACATCGATACCCCTCCATGGCCCCCCGGTTTCTCCGGGGTCAGCCGCTAAACGTGTTGACGGAATTCCCTGTTATTTCCCCGGCGGGATCACTGCCCCTTCCCCGGCGCCACGATCAGCGTCATGCCCTCGCGGGCCGTCACGACCACCTTGTCCCCCTTGC
This sequence comes from Deltaproteobacteria bacterium, assembly GCA_017889845.1. Taxonomy (GTDB): domain Bacteria; phylum Desulfobacterota; class Deferrimicrobia; order Deferrimicrobiales; family Deferrimicrobiaceae; genus JAGGAJ01. The sequence goes on along the minus strand of JAGGAJ010000018.1, from coordinate 14,977 downwards.
GAACCGGGAGGTCGGACCGGGCGTCCCACAGCTCCCCGAGGACGCGGACCTTCCCCTTCCCGTCGAAGTCCAGGAGCGCTTCCCCTTCCGCACCGATCATCCCTTCCGACCCGGACACCGGTTTCCGGAGCTGGCTGCGGACGGCGAGCGAGACGACGCCGCCGAAGAAGGCGGCCGACACGACCGCCATGGTGATCAGCACGGTCCACGAGACGCGGAGGAAGGGGTCACCGCTCGCCCGGAACAGCATGACGCTCCCCAGCACCAGGGCGACGATCCCCCCGATGGTCAGGGCGCCGTACGAGGTGATCTTGATCTCGAGAATGAAGAGAATGATCGCCAGGAGGATGAGGAGGAACCCCGCGTAATTCGCCGACAGGGTCTGGAGGGCGTAGAACCCGAGGATCAGCGAGATGCCGCCCACCACACCGGGGAACACGGCCCCCGGGTTGGACAGCTCGAAGAAGATCCCGTAGACGCCGATCATCATCAGGATGTAGGCGATGTTGGGATCCGCCAGGGCGGACAGCACGCGGTGGCGCAGCCCCATGGGGACGCGGGTCACCTGCGCCCCCTTCGTGCGGAGCGTCACCCGGGCGTCCCCCTTCCTCACCTCGCGGCCGTCCGCCTGTGCCAGCAGCTCGTCGAGGTCGGGAGCCACGAGATCGACCACGTTCCTCTCCAGCGCCTGCTTCTCGGTGAGGGAGGCGCTCTCCCGCACGGCGCTCTCCGCCCACCCGGCGTTGCGTCCCTTGCTCTCCGCGAGGGACCTCGCGTACGCGGCCGCGTCGTTCTCGACCTTCCGGGACATCGTATTGTCCATGGGGCCGCCGCCGATGCTCACGGGGTGGGCAGCGCCGATGTTGGTCCCGGGGGCCATGGCGGCCACGTCGGCGGCGAGCGTGATCAGCACCCCGGCGGAGGCGGCGCGGGCGCCCGAAGGAGAGACATAGACGCCGACCGGTACGCGGGCCTTGATGATCGCCTGGACCATCTGGCGCATCGCGGTGTCCAGCCCTCCCGGCGTGTCCAGCTCCACCACCAGGAGCGCCGCGTTGTCCCCCTCGGCGCGCTCGATGACCGAGGAGAGGTAGTCCGCCGTCACCGGGCTGATCGGAGAGGCGATGGTGGCGACCACCACCACGGAGCGCGGCGGCGATGCAGCCGGTACTGCCGCCGGGGCGAGGAACGGCAGGAGCGTCACGAGCGCCAGCAGCGGGCGGAGAATGCGAAGGAGGGGCGTCACGGCTCCCGTTTCCTGTAGACGGCGAACTTCAGGTACTCCGTTTCGGGGACGGACAGCAGCACCGGGTGGTCCGGCGGCTGTCCACCCCAGGCGACGAGTTCCAGGTCCGCTCCCGCGTCGGCGGCCGCGTCCCGGAGGGCTTCCTTCCATTTGGCCACATCGACGAGTTGCGTGCAAGAAGAGGTGGCGAGCATCCCGCCGGGGGAAAGAACGGCCAGGCCCATCCGGTTGATGTCGCGGTACCCGCGCAGCGCCCCCTCCCGACCCTCGCGGGACTTCGTGAAGGAGGGCGGGTCCAGCACGACGAGGTCGAAGCGCCTGCCCGCGGCCTCGAGGTCCCGAAGCGCCTGGAACACGTCGGCCGCCTCCCCTTCCCAGCGGTCCGCGACGCCGTTCCGGCACGCGTTCTCCCGCGCGGCAGCGACCGCAGGCCGCGACGAGTCGAGGGCAAGGACGCTTCTCGCCCCTCCGGCGAGGGCGTACAGCCCGAAGCCCCCGGAAGCGCAGAAGCCGTCGAGCACGTTCCTTCCCGGGGCCAGCGTGCGGACGATGTTCCGGTTCCGCCGCTGGTCGAGGAAGAAACCCGTCTTGGGGCCCGCCTCCACGTCCACGAGGTACCGGACACCGTCGGTCTCGATCTCCTCGACCGCGGGGCCCGCCCCCCGGACCGGTCCCTTCCGCTCCGCAAGCCCCTCCAATCGCCGCCCTCCCCCCTCGGACCGCTCGTAGATCAGGCGAGGGGCCACCAGCCGCTCGAGGGCGGAAAAGAACGGCTCCCGTACGGCCTCCATCCCCGCCGTGAGGATCTGGACGGAGACGATCCCGCCGTACCGGTCCGCGACCAGGCCCGGGAGGAAATCCCCCTCGGAGTACACCAGGCGCAGCGCCCGCTCCTCCCCCATTCCCGCCCGGGCGCGACGCTCCAGCGCCTCCCGCAGCCGGCGCTCGAGAAAGGCCGGCGACGGCTCCGCCTCCCCACGCGACACCCGGCGGAGGGCGAGACGGCAGGCCAGGTTCGCGGTCGCCGTGCCGAGGAAATCCCCCGAGCGGGAGAGGATGCGAACCCACTGGCCGGGGGGCATCCCCTCCGGGACATCCCGGAGGTCGTCGCCGAACACCCAGGGATGGCCGGAGCGCAGGCGTTCCTCGCCCTTCCGGCTCACGCGGACCTCGGGTAGCGGGGTCGTCATGCTACCGGGGGGAGAGCCGACGGGCGAGCGTCTCGAAATCATCGAACACCTCCGGCTCCCGCGCGGCGTTGCGCAGGATGAAGGCGGGGTGATACGTGGGCAGGACCGGGACTCCGTCGAACTCCCGCCACCGGCCGCGTTCCCGGGTGATCCGCTCCTCGATGCCCAGGAGGTGGTTCAGCGCCGTCGCCCCGAGGGTGCAGATCACTTCGGGGCGGATCGCGCGGATCTGCCGGGTCAGGTACGGCAGGCACGCCTTCGCCTCGTCCGGGAAGGGAGCACGGTTCCCCGGAGGACGGCACTTTACGATGTTGGCGATGTAGACGTCCTCCCGCCGCAGGCCGATCCGCCCGATCCACTGGTTCAGCCGCTTCCCGGCGGCGCCGACGAACGGCTCCCCCTGCCGGTCCTCGTCCGCCCCCGGGCCCTCGCCGACGAACATCAGCCGCGCGCGGGGATTCCCCGTGCCGAAGACGATCGTGCTGCGCCCGGCGCAGAGTGGACAACCCCCGCAGCCGGCGAGCTCCCTGCGGATGTCCTCGAGGGTTTCCCGGGGGGACGGGCGCAGGACGTACTCCACCCCCACCTCCCGGAGCCACGCCGCAAGCAGCTTCCGGGACGCCGCCCGGCTCATTCCGGGAGGAACTTCCTGCGGACCGCCCGCCACACAGCGGAGGCGATGGCGTCCTTTGCCGCCATGGCCAGGTCGATGGCCGTCCCGTCGGAGAAGTACACGCGCACCTCGTTGCTGTCCGAGGCGAAGCCGATCTCGGGGCGGGAGACGTCGTTCGCCACGATGGCGTCGAGGTTCTTGCGCCGCATCTTCTCCAGCGCGTTCCCCTCGAGGTCGTTCGTCTCCGCCGCGAAGCCGACGAGCACCCGGCTCCCCTTCGACCGGCCGAGGGTGGCGAGGATGTCGTCCGTCGGGACCAGTTTCACCGCCCGGTCGAACCGCTCCTTCCGGATCTTCTGTCCCGCCGCGTGCTCCGGCCGGAAGTCCGCGACCGCCGCCGCCATGATCACCGCGTCCGCCCCTTCCGCCGCGGCGAGGACCTCCCCCATCATCTCCCGCGCGGAGCGCACCCGGATGGTCCTGAGGAACGACGGGTCCGCGAGGGGGGAGGGGCCCGCCACCAGCGTCACGTCCGCGCCGAACCGCCTCGCCGCCACCGCCATGGCGAACCCCATCTTCCCGCTGGAGCGGTTCGTCAGGAACCGCACCGGGTCGATGTCCTCCGCCGTGGGGCCCGCGCTCACCACCACCTTCCTCCCTTTGAGGATCTTCTCCGCCAGCAGGATCCGCGCCATCTCGACGATCTTCGGCGTGTCCGCCAGGCGTCCCGGTCCCACGGTACCGCAGGCGAGTTCTCCCTCGTCCGGGTCCACGAAGGTGAAACCCCGCCCCCGGAGGACCTCGACGTTCTCCACCACCGCCGGGGAGGCGTACATCTGGGTGTTCATGGCCGGGGCCAGCAGCACCGGAGCCGTGGTGGCCATCACGATCGTGGAGAGCAGGTCGTCCGCGATCCCGTTCCGGATCTTCCCGAGGATGTTCGCCGTGGCGGGGGCGATCATCAGGAGGTGCGCCTTCTGCGCCAGGGCGATGTGGCCGATATCCGACTCGGAGAGCAGGTCGAACAGGTCGGTGTGGACGGGGTTCTTCGAAAGGGTCTGGAGCGTGAGCGGGGTGATGAACCGGGCGCCCGAGGCGGTGAGGACGACGTGGACGTTCGCCCCCTCCTTCCGCAGGTCCCGGACGATCTCGCACGCCTTGTACGCCGCGATCCCCCCGGTCACGCCGAGGAGGACCTCCTTGCCCGCGAGGTCGGTCATTTTCTCACAGCCCTCCCGTGAAGAACGGATTGCTCCGCTTCTCCTCCCCCACCGTCGTGGCGGGCCCGTGCCCCGGGAACAGTACGGTCCGGTCCGGCAGGGTGAAGATCTTCTCCCGCACGGCCCGGATCAGGTCCTCGAACGATCCCCCCGGCAGGTCCGTCCGGCCGATGGATCCCGCGAAGATCAGGTCGCCCACGAAGGCCATCTCCCCGGTCAGGAACGCGACGTGCCCGGGTGTGTGTCCCGGGGTGTGCAGGACCCGGAACCGCTGGTCCCCCAGTTCCACCACGTCCCCCTCCCGGACCAGCACGTCGGGTGCCGGCGGATTTTCCACGCTCAGGCCGAACATCCCCCCCTGGCGGCCCGCCGTCCGCATCCGCTCGACCTCCTCCGCGTGGACGTGGATCTGCGCCCCCGTCCGCTCCCGGAGGGTCCGCACCGCCCCCACGTGGTCGAAGTGCCCGTGGGTCAGCAGGATCTTGTCGAGGGTGATCCCCCGCTCCGCGATCCGCGAAAGGATCTCCTCCCCCTCGTCGCCCGGATCGACCACCGCGGCCTTCCGGCTCTCCACGTGCTCGACGATGTAGGCGTTCTCGGCGAGCGGCCCCACCTCCATCACGTACACGCGCAGGGGGAGCGCAGCCGTCACAGCTTCTTTCCCCAGGTCCCGAAGAGGTCCGCGTACTGGTCGGCGAGCGCTTCCGCGTCGCGGCGGTCGCCGGACTCGACCACGAGGTGGAAGTACGCCTCATCCTGGCTCGGGTAGATGAGAGCCCAGTCCTCCCCCTCGAATATCTTCACGCCGTCGATGAACTGGCTTGGCATCCCCTTGGCGTGCGTGGTCAGCATCCGCATCAGCGACCCCTTGTTCTCCCACGCGCAGGGGATCTTCCGGTGCAGGATCGCGGTGGGGGGGATCTCCCGGAGGATGTCCGAGAGGGTGCGCCCCTCCGCCGCCAGCAGTTCCATGACCTTGACCATGGCGAACATTCCATCGAAGGCGGGCTGGAAGCGCGGGAAGACATAGCCGCCGGTGCCGTCGCCGGCGAAGGCCACCCCCTCGCGCGCCGCCGTCTCCATGATCGACCGGGGCAGCGTGCGGGTCCGGACCACGTCCATCCCGAACCGCCCCGCGATCTGCTCGATGTTCCGCGACGCGGTCACGGGGACGCCCACCACGCCCTGGCGCGCCTGACGGCATGCGAGGAGGCACATCACCTGGAGCGCCGTCGCGTCCGGTAGGGCGTCCCCCTTCTCGTCCACCAGGAAGATCTTCTCCCCGCCCGTGTCCAGCATGACGCCGAAGTCGGCGGAGAGGGACCGTGCGATCGCCGCGAGGTGGTGGAGCCCCCGGTCGAACTCCTCCTGGGTGCGGGTGATCCGCCCCGGGTCGAGGATGGCGTTCAGCGCGACCGTTTCCACCCCCAGCTGCCCGAGAATTCGCGGGAAGATGACGGAAGAGGAGCCGTGCGAGTAATCCAGGACGATGTTGTATTTCCTGGCGGCGATGGTTTTCGCGTCCACGGATTTCAGGAATCCGTCGACGTACAGGTCGAACCCTCCCACCGGGAAGGTGATCCCGCCCGTCTCGTCGATGTCCGCCCGGACGAAGTCCTCCCGGAAGAAGAGGTTCTCGATGTTCTTCTCCAGCCCCATCGGCAGGTCGAGGCCCGAGTCGTCGAAGAACTTGAGGTCGACGAAGGACGGATTGAAGGGGCTCTTCCGCGTGTGCACCCCCCCCCGCTCGTCGCGGTGGGACCGCGCGAGGAACCGCACCACCGGGAGCGGGGTAACGCCGTAGTCGTGCACGTCCACGCCCACGGAGAGCATCCCCGTCATGATCGCCCGGTTGATCATCCGCGACACCTTGTGGCTGTCCCGGCTGGTGGAGAGGACCACCTTCCGCCCGAAGGTGGCCGCGTAGGCGGCACCCAGCTTCGCCGCGAACTCGGGGGAGATCTCGATGTTGGCGAGCCCGACGATCCCGTAGGCGCCGAACAGGGAACGCGCCCACTTCTCCCCCCAGATGAGGGAGGAGGAGAGGACCGCACCGTCCTCCACTACCTTGTGGGGCCACACCTTGACGTTCGCCTTGACCACCGCCTCGATCCCGATGGTGCAGTGGTCGCTGACGACCGCCCGCTCCGCGAGGAACGCCCCGCGGTGGACCTTCGAGTCGGAACCGATGATGTTCTCGAGGATCCGCGCCCCTTTCCCGACCGCCACCCGCGGCCACAGCACCGAGGACTGGATCACCGCGCCGTCCTCGATCACGCAGCCGTCCCCGACGACCACATTGCTCATGACGACGCCGGATCCGACGACGCACTCCTTCCCCAGCAGGACGTTCTCCAGCTCCGCGGTGTAGTCCACCTTCGTCCCCTCGCCGATCCAGACGTTCCCCTGGGAGGCCTTCTTCCCATCGAACTCGATCTGTACCTTCCCGGACAGGATGTCGAGGTGGACGTTGAGGTACTCGTCCAGGTTCCCCACGTCCTTCCAGTACCCTTCCGCGATGTACCCCAGGAGCCGGTCGCCTCGCTGGAGCATGGCGGGAAACAGGTTCTTGCTGAAGTCGAAGTTCTTCTTCGGGGGGATGAGGGCGAGCACCTCGGGCTCGATGATGTAGATCCCCGTATTGATCGTGTCGGAGAAAACTTCGCCCCACGTGGGCTTCTCGAGGAACCGGATGATCCGGCCGTCCTCCTCGGTGAGGACGATCCCGTACTGGAGCGGGTTCGGCACGCGGGTCAGGACGATGGTGACCGCCGCCTTTTGCTCCCTGTGGAAATCGATCGCCCGGGACAGGTCGAAGTCGGTGATGATGTCCGCGCTGATCACCAGGAAGGTCCCGGAGAGGCGCCCCTCGGCGTCCTTCACCGCCCCCGCGGTCCCATAGTCCCCATCGGCCGCGTTGTAGCCCATCTTCACCCCCCACGGGGCGCCATCCCCGAAATACGAACTGATCTTTTCGGGGTGGAAGTAGAGGAGCACCTCGTGGTCGTTGATCCCCTCCTTCGCCAGCAGCCGGATCACGTGCTCCATCATCGGCCGGTTCGCAACGTACGCCATCGGCTTGGGAAGCTTCTCCGTCAGCGGACGCAATCTCGTTCCGAACCCCCCCGCCATCACGACCGCTTTCATGTTGAGGCCTCCAGGGTGGTGTGCCTTCTACAAGTACCGGAGGAGCCGCGAAAAACCCATGTATCCGAAGGACAGGGCGAAGAACGCCAGGAAGGCCGCACAGGCGCCGACCACACCCCGGTACACGCGGTCGGTGAACCAGCCGCGCCCGGCCGCCACCGCCGTCCCGACGAAGAGGTACCACGCGGCGTCGGCGAGGATGTGCCCCGCGAAGAAGGAGGCGAGTCCGATCCATCCCTGGCCGCGCGACAGGACCATGTACCCGAGGCCGATGGTGGCCCACCAAAGCGACCAGTACGGGTTGGAGGCGGACGCGACGATCCCGTCGAGGAAGGGCCGGAGCGGGACGTCGCCGCCGCCGCCCGTCGAAACGGCGTCCCCGGGCTCCCCGGCCGGCGATCCCGCTCCCTCGAACCGCAGCGTCCGGACCTCCCGGGCCATCCCGACCGACATCCGCAGGAGCATGGCGGCGCCCAGCAGCGCGATGACGGTGACCGCCAGGTCCCCCCTCAGCCATTCCGTCAGGCCGAAGACGAGGAGGCAGAGGAGCCCCGCTTCGAGGACGGCGTGGCCGAGCACCAGGAGCGGCGCGGCGATGAATCCCTGCCGGGTCGTGTGGCGGATGGTGACGGCGAGCAGCGGCCCGGGCATCAGCGCGCCGGAGAGGCCGATGATGAAGGAGGACACGAAGATCGCTGCAGGATTGGCGAAATTCATATTAGAATTTATAGCATAAAATCGCCGCCGGGACGGCTCCGCGCGGCCGGAGAGCCCATGCCGTCAAGGAATCCCCTCCCCACCGCGGATGTGATCGTCGAGGTGGGGAACCGCATCGTCCTCGTGCGGCGGAAGCACCCCCCCGCGGGGTGGGCCATCCCCGGAGGGTTCGTCGAAGCGGGGGAGACGGTCGAGGCTGCGGCCGTGCGCGAGGCCCGCGAGGAGACGGGGCTCGCCGTGACCCTCACCGCCCTCCTGGGCGTCTACTCGGACCCTGCCCGCGACCCGCGCCACCACACCGTATCGACGGTGTACATCGGACGGGCCGATGGGTCCCCGTCGGGGGGCGACGACGCCGCCGAGGCGCGGCTGTTCTCCGAGGGCGACCTCCCCTCCCCGCTCGCCTTCGACCACGCGAAGATCCTGGCCGATTATTTTCGCTATAAAAGGACAGGGGAAAAACCTCTATAGCTGGCGGGGGACACTCTTCCCCTGCTTCCCCCAAAAGATCAAGAATGTCCCCCTAAGGCCAGCGCCCGCTCTGAACTCCCCTGCCGGCCCCTTCGATCGTTACGGGTCGCTCCGCCTCCGGGAGGGGGGCCGTTCGCATCCGACCGTCCGGCTCCCCGGCTCCGACCAGTGAACGTGCCCTGCGTTCATCTCCCCGCCCTTTGGCCACGCTCATCGCCAAGCGTTCGCCACTCCCATAACGACAGCGGGGTCTCCGCCGGTTCCACACTTGCGGCCTCCGCCCCAATACGAGCTCCGCGCCGCTGGGGTACCCCCGCTGTAGGAAAAACGGGGGGCACTCAGACCCCCCTCCCTCCGGCATCCGCTCCATGTGCGATCCTCCGGCCGGTCCCGGTCGGCCGACAAGGTCGTGGAGCGGATGGGTTTCCCTGAAGCGCCCCATACTTCCCGGTGGAGGGGTACCCCACCGGGACGGTTTGCAAGCTGGGGCAGCGTATGGAGCGAGGTTGAGGACTCAGGCGAGCGGAATCGCAGTGAGCGGGCGAAGATCGCGAACGTAGCGGGAGGGAAAGCCCATCCGCGAAAGGAGAGACCTTGTCGGCGAAGAAGGCTCCGCAGGGAGGGAGCACCTCCCCGCGGAGTCATCCGGCGGGATTACTTGAGGGCCTTGACGGCCTGCTCGATCCGGTCGATCCCCTTCTCGATGTTCTTCATCGACATGGCGTAGGAGAGGCGCTGGCACGCGTCGTCCCCGAAGGCGACGCCGGGCACCGAGGCGACGTTGTGTTCGTCCAGCAGGTACGCCGCTAGGTCCGAGGAGTTGGCGATCGCCTTCCCGGACTGCGTCTTCTTCCCGTAGCAGCCGGAGAAGTTCGGGAAGACGTAGAACGCCCCCTGCGGAAGCAGGCACGACACCCCCGGCATCTTGTTCAGCCGATCGACGATATACCGGCGGCGGCGGTCGAACTCGGCGACCCACGCCTTCTGGAAGTCCTGCGGGCCGTTGAGTGCCTCGATGGACGCCTTGTCGCAGAACGACACCGGGTTGCTCGTGCTCTGGCTCTGGATGTTGTTCATCGCCGCCACGAGGTCCTTGTCTCCCGCCACATACCCGATGCGCCACCCCGTCATCGAGTGCGACTTGGACAGCCCGTTCACCAGGATCGTGCGCTTCCGGATCTCCTCGCCCAGGGAGGCGATGGAGACGAACTGGAATCCGTCGTACACCAGCTTCTCGTAGATCTCGTCCGACAGGACGGTGATGTCCTTCTTCACGACCACCTGGGCCAGCGCCTCGAGCTCCGCCTTCGTGTACGCGGCCCCCGTGGGATTGGAGGGGCTGTTCAGCACGAAGAGCTTCGTCCTCTTCGTGATCGCCTTTTCCAGTTGGGCAGGGGTGATCTTGAAGCCGGTGGCCTGCTTGGCCTCCACGATCACCGGCGTCGCGTCCGCAAGGAGCGCGATGTCCGGATACGAGACCCAGTACGGGGCCGGGATGATCACCTCGTCCCCCGTCTCGAGGAACGCGCATGCGACGTTGAAGATCGAGTGCTTCGCCCCGAGGGAGACGATGATGTTCTCCCGCTTGTACTCCAGCCCGTTGTCGCGCTTGAGCTTCGCGATGATGGCGTCCTTGAGTTCCGGGGACCCGGGGACGGGCGTGTACTTTGTGTACCCGTCGTCGAGAGCCTTCTTCGCCACCGCCTTGATATTGTCCGGGGTGTCGAAATCCGGCTCCCCCGCGCCGAAGCCGACCACGTCGATCCCCTGCGCCTTCATCTGCTTCGCCTTGTTGGTGATCGCCAACGTCGGCGACGGCTGAATCCTCCCCACTCTCTTTGCCAGCTTCATCTCCTCTTCGCTCCTTTCATCTTCTTGAACACGATGTCCCGGACCAGCGGCGGGACGAGATCGTCGATCTTACCACCGAACATCGCGATCTCCTTGACGATGTTCGAGCTGATGGAGGAGTGGCGTTCCCCGGTCATCATGATCACCGTGTCGATGTCGGGGGCCAGCTTCCTGTTCATGTGCGCCATCTGGTACTCGTACTCGAAGTCCGAGATGGCCCGCAGCCCCCGCACCAGGATGTGCGCCCCCTGGTCCCGCGCGAAGTCGATCAGCAGGCCGCGGAACTCCGTCACCTCCACGTTCCCCCACTGGCGGGTGAGTTTCCGCAGCATCGCCTGCCGCTCCGCAGGGGTGAACAGGATGTTCTTCCGGATGTTCAGCGCCACCGCGACGATCACGCGGGAGAACACGCGGGATGATCGCTCGATGATGTCGAGGTGCCCGTACGTCGGGGGATCGAACGACCCGGGGTAAACGGCAACGGTCCTCATCGGCTCTCCTTATCCCGGCCCGACCGTCGTCGGTTTCCCGCCGGGGGCGGGTATGTCGTACAGGGTGATCCGCGTGTCGCCGTACCGGCGGTCGGTCCGCTCCTCCCACCCTTCCGGCACGGATTCCCCGGGATCCCTTGCGGCCCGTTCCGCGACCGCGACCGCACCGGGGGACAATATCCCCGCCCGGTGGATTTCCGCCGCCGAGCGGCCGACAAGGCCTCTCCCGTACGGTGGATCCAGGAACACGAGGGAAAATCTCCTGCCCTTCGACGCGAGCCTGCGAATCGCCTCCCGGTAGTCGAGGGGGAGGCAGACCGCCTCTTCCGCCCCCAGTCCCTCCACGTTCCCCCTCAGCGACGCGAACGCCTCCGGCGAGGACTCCACCAGGACCGCCTCCGCGGCCCCGCGGGAAAGCGCCTCGAGGGCCATCGCCCCCGTTCCCGCGAAGAGGTCGAGGACGGAAGCACCGTCGACCCGATCCCCCAGGATTCCGAACACCGCTTCCCGGACGCGGTCGGTCGTCGGGCGGACCGAGAGACCCCGCGGAGCCCGAAGCGGCCGTCCTCCCCACCTTCCGGCGACGATCCGCAACGCGCAGCCCAGCGCTACCGGCGGGCCGCGCCGGTCCGGGAAACGGTCGTCGCGGGCCCCCCGGCGGCGGATCGGCTCCACGGCTTGTTTACCAACGAGGCCTCCCGGGAAATGCGCCCCCCCATTATTGGAATTTCGGGCCCTCCCGTCAAGGCGGCCCCCGCGCGGGCTCCGGGGAGCATGATACACTGTGCCTGCCGGAAAACCCCGACAGGAAACCGATGTACCAATGAACGGAATCCCCGCCCTGCGCGTCGGGCGCATCCCGTACGCCAACCTCCTCCCGATCTTCCACGCTCTCGAGGAAGGGGGGCCGCCGGAAGGTGTCTCGTACGTCGAGGGGCACCCGTCGGATCTGAACCGGCGCCTGCGGGAGGGGGAACTGGATGTCTCGCCCTCCTCCTCCATCGAGTACGCCGTGCGGCCGAACGGGTACCTGCTCTGCCCCGATATCTCGATCTCCTGCCGCTCGCGGGTGATGAGCGTCCTCCTGCTGTCGAACGGTCCCCTGCGGAACCTTCCGCCGGACCCCGTGGCTGTGACCGGGAGCTCGGACACCTCCGTGACACTGCTGGAGATCCTGCTGCGGGAATCCCTGGGGCGGAAGAACCTGCTCCTCCGGACGGAGCTCGCCCCCGCCGATGCGCTCCGGAAATACCCCGCGTACCTCGCGATCGGAGACGAGGCGATCCGGGCCTCCCTCGCGGGCATCGCCCCCCACGTGACAGACCTCGGGGAGTGGTGGCGGCGGGAGACGGGAAAACCCTTCGTCTTCGCACTGTGGATCGCGGCGCGGGCGGCCTGGGAGGATGACCGGAGGGAGCCCCTGTCCCGGTTCGCCGCCGCGCTCGTCCTGGCCAAGCGGTACGTCCAGGCGTCGATCCGCCGGGGGGTGTACCCCTGGGGCGGACCCGACTGGATCCCTCCCGGTTTCCGGGAAGCGTACTGGCAATGCCTCTCCTATGATCTCGGGAGGGAGGCGGAGGGGCTTGCGCTCTTCTTCCGGCTGGCGGAGAAGATCGGCCGCATCCCTGCCGCCCCGCCGCTCCGGTTCCTCGGGACCGCCGGGGGAAGCCCCGTGGTAAAATAGTCGAGTCCCGCAAAGCAATTCCCCGGGGAGGGCCCGCCATGATCCGGAAGGACATGAAGATCGAGGACGTTCTCCGGAGGTTCCCGCAGACGGTCCCCGTGTTCCGGCGTTTCGGGATCGACTGCGACCAGTGCCAGCTCTCGGAGTACGAGGACCTCGAGCACGGCGCGAAGGTGCACGGCATCGAACTCGAGGCGCTGCTCCGGGTGCTGAACGAATCGGTCGCGGTGAAGGGGTAGCGGACTTTGCGGTTTCAGTCCGGGCGGGAGTAATCGGCCCGGGCGTCCTCGGACTCCCACACCGTCACGCGCGCGACACGGGCCGGCGCCGGGACCTTCCTCTCCATCTCCTCGAACAGGTAGCGGGCCACGTTCTCCGACGACGGGTTCTGCCGGTCGAACGGCGGAACTTCGTTCAGATAGCGGTGGTCGAACCCGGACAGGAGTTCGTTCACGGCGGCCTTGATGGCCCGGAAGTCGAGGGCGATGCCGCGATCGTCGAGCTGTTCCGAGGCTACGGAGACCTCGACCTGCCAGTTGTGCCCGTGAAGCCGCTCGCAGTTCCCGTCGTACTCCCGCAGCCGGTGGGCGGCGGAAAAGGACGCGCGGACGGTCAGGGTGTAGATCCCGGGATTCATTGCTCCCCCAGCGGCGACAGGACGATCCGGGATTTCGATGCGGTGCGGTCGTACCAGTTTCGCACTTCCTGGGACACCTTCGCATCCAGCATCTCCTCCCGGACCTGGTCCGCCGTCAGGTCGGGGCTTCCGCCGGCCGCCGTGCGCCGGCGGACCTCGCGCTCCACGTCCTCGTCGCCCACCTCCACGAACATCCCGACCCTGCGGTGGAAGAAATCCCGGATGACGAGCTTCCGCTCCACCCACGACCGGATCTCTTCCGGGCGGATGTCCGCCGTGCAGGGGGAACCGCACGCCGCCATCCGGGCGATGGCCTCCGCAGCGTAGGCGGAAAGCGTCGCGTTGTCCACCTGCCCGAGGGCCAGCTTCTTCTGCTCCTGGAGAACCAGGACATCGGTGATCAGCCGGTCCCGGGCCTCCCAGAGGGTGAGGAGCTCCGGGTCGCTGCCGGGCAGCGCCGCGCACCGGAGGAAACACCCCTCGCGGGCGACGTCGGAGAGGAAGAGGACCTCGCCGTTGACGGAGGCGGCGGTCGACTCGTACACCCGGTAGCCGTCCAGCGCCGACGCGCCGGGGGCGGCGAGGAGGAACAGCGCGGCGAGACGGATGGGGAGGGTCCGGCGATGCCTCACCGGGCGAGCTCGAAAGAGATGTCCAGGGCCGGTGCGGAGTGCGTGATCGCCCCCACCGCGATGCCCGCCACCCCCGTGCGGGCATACTCCTCGATGTTGCCGAGGTGGATCCCCCCGGAGGCCTCGAGGAAGACCTCGCCGCCGAACCGCGAAACCGCCTCCCGGACCATCGCGGGGGTCATGTTGTCCAGGAGGACCGCGTCCGCGCCGGCGCGCACCGCGATTTCCGCCTCCTGCAGCGTCTCCACCTCGACCTCCACGCGCAGGAGGTGGTGCGCCGATCGGCGGGCGGCCGCCAGCGCCTCCGGGATCCCTCCCGCCGCGCGGATCCCGTTCTCCTTGATCAGGACGCCGTCGGACAGCGAGAAGCGGTGGTTCGTCCCGCCCCCGACCCGGACCGCGTACTTCTCCAGCGCACGCAGCAGGGGCGTGGTCTTCCGTGTGTCGAGCAGGCGGGTGCCGTATCCGGCCACCCGCTCCGCGTAAAGGGCCGTGGCGGTGGCGACGCCGGAGAGCCGCTGTAGGAAGTTCAGGGCGACGCGTTCCCCGCGCAGCAAGGCGTCAACGGGTCCGGACGCCTCTCCCACCCTGTCCCCCGGCGCCACGCGAACCCCTTCCGGGACGAAGGACACCGTGACCGACGGATCGACCTGGCGGAACACCTCCTCCGCCACGGGGCCGCCGCAGAGCACCCCATCCGCGCAGGCGATGAACGCACCGGACCCGTCCGCCGGGAACGAACTCCCGAAGGGGTCCCCGGAAGGCGCGTCTTCCCGCAGGGCGGCGCGGACGGTCTCCTCGTATTCGGAACGGGGGATCACGAAAGGTACCGGCTGACCAGGTCCAGGTTCTTCCCGAGTTTCGAAAGTTTCTGCTCCAGCGCATCCCGCCGGTCCCTCAGTGCGTCCACGATGTCCGGTGGCGCGTTCGCGACGAACCGGTCGTTCAGGAGCTGTCCGGCCACGCGGGACAGCTCGGTGTTCCCCTTCTCGATCTCCTTCCGCAGGCGCCTCGCCTCCTGGTCGAAGTCGATCAGCCCCGCGAGGGGGAGGCACACCTCGATATCGTTGACCACCGC
>JAGGAJ010000225.1 GCA_017889845.1 Deltaproteobacteria bacterium | reverse complement strand
GGCGGTCAGCTACATGGCCCGGCTGTTCAAGGAGTCGATGGTCCCCGAGGTGTTCGCCTGGACCGCCGTCTCCAACAACCAGGCGCTCATCGCCGGCCGCGCCTCCTACATCCTCAACTCCATCTCGGCGTACCGATCCGCGCAGCAACAGGTCCCCGAGATCGCCAAGGACATTTTCTTCACTCCCGCCCTCAAGGGACCCCGCGGGACGCGGTTCAACTCCGAGCACGTGATCTACTGCTATGTGGTCCCCAAGTACTCGAAGAACGTCGACAGCGCGAAGAAGTTTCTCCTCGACCTGGTCGGGAACTACGACCAGGCGATGTACAAAAGCGAACTCTACAACTCCCCCGCCTTCTTCGACACCCCCATCCCTTCCGGGGACCGGGGTTACCCGGCCGTGAAGGGGGCGAAGAAATTGATCGACCTTCACAATGCCTGGTTCTCGGACGACCCGTTCGCCCTCCCCGGGGAGGCGAAGGGGAAGCTCGCCGTCCTCAAGGACGCCGAGAAGTGGAGCGCCAACCTCGGGTACCCCGGCCCGGCGAATCCGGCCGAGGGCGAGGTCTTCTCGACCTTCGTCCTGCCGAACATGATGGCAAATGCCGCCCGCGGGATGGCGCCCGAGATCGCCGTCGAGCAGGCCGAGCTCCTGACGAAGACCATCTTCGCCAAGTGGCGCCAGAAGGGACTTATCGGCGGCAAGGTGTAGTTCGCTTCGGCCCGGGAGGGCGGTGAAGACCCTCCGCCCTCCCGGGCACATTCCAACAAGACACGGAAGGCAGCGGCGACCATGGGGTGCGTGGAAATCCGTGGCATATCGAAACTGTTCGGAAACGTGCGGGCCGTCGACCACGTCGACCTGGTGACGAACGAAGGGGAGTTTCTCGTCCTGCTCGGCCCTTCCGGGTGCGGGAAGACCACGCTCCTCCGGATGATCGCCGGGATCGAGGAGCCGACCAAGGGGGAGATGGTCATTGACGGACGGGTGGTCACGCATCTGCCGCCCCGGATGCGGGACATCGCGATGGTCTTTCAGAGCTACGCCCTCTATCCCCACATGACGGTGTATAAGAACATCGCCTTTCCGCTGCGCGCCCGGGGAGTCGAAAAGGAGGCGGTCCGGAAAAAGGTCGAGTGGGCGGCGGAAATGTTCAAGATCGGGCGCCTGCTCGAGCGGAAGCCGCGCGAGCTCTCCGGGGGGGAGCGGCAGCGCGTGGCGCTGGCCCGCGCCATGGTCCGGGAGCCCAGCGTCTTCCTGCTCGACGAGCCGCTCTCCAACCTCGACGCGCTCCTTCGCACCTCGGCGCGGGAGGAGCTTCGGCAGTTCCAGCGGCGGGTGGGGGTCACCACCATCTACGTCACCCACGATCAGGTGGAGGCGATGGGGCTGGGGGACCGGATCGTGGTGATGAGCCAGGGGAGGATCCGGCAGATCGGCACGCCGATGGAGATCTACCTGTGGCCCGCGGATACCTTCGTGGCGACCTTCGTCGGGTCCCCCCCGATGAACCTCCTCGATCAGGGTGACACCCTCCTCGGCTTCCGCCCGGAGACGTTCCTTCCCGCCGACGCCGTCGAGGGGTCGGAGGGGGTCGTCACCTACCCCTTCGAGGTGACGTACCTCGAGTATCTGGGAGCCGAGCGACTCGTGTACGGCACCGTTGGGGAGAAGTCCCACGCCCGCCACGTCGTCTCCCGCCTTCCGGGCTCCCTCACCCTGGCGCTGGAGGCGGGGAAGACGTACCCCTTCGCGGTGGCCATAAGGGATCTGCGCCGCTTCGACAAGAAGAGCGGGCTCTACAGAACAGGTAGGCCGTCGTGAGCGGGTCGTCGGTTTCGAACCCTGCGGTCGACGGCGCACACGCGGGACTCCTGGACCGGGAAAGCGCCCTCGCGAAACTGATGATCGCCCCTGCGATCCTCTTCATCGTGGCGATGATCGGAGTCCCCTTCGTCCTGGCGGTCCTGTACTCCTTGAGCGACGCCACCACCGGGGACCCCTCGATCAGGATCGTCGGTCTGCGGAACTTCGCCGCGGCACTGAAGGATCCCGTCTTCCGGCTTTCCCTGTGGAATACCGTCTTTTTCACGCTGGCCTCCCAGTGCATCGTCGTCCTTCTGTCCCGGCTGCTCGCCACTGCCCTTCTCAAAAATTTCCGGGGGAAATGGCTGGTCCGGTTCCTCATCATGCTCCCGTGGACGGCGCCGATCTCCCTCGGGGTGATCGGATGGCTCTGGATGCTCGACTCGATCTTCAGCCCCATCGACTGGGTCCTGCGCTACGTCGGGCTGCTCGGCGTCCCGGGAGCCCTCCTGGGAGCAGGGACGAACCTCTATTACCTGGGGATCCCCGGGCTGGCGATCTCCTCGATCATCCTCGTGGACGTGTGGCGCATCCTCCCCCTGGCGACGGTCATCCAGCTGGCGGGATTGAGCTCCATCCCCAAGGACCTCCTCGAGGCCGCCGAGGTGGACGGAGCCACGCCATGGCGCCGGACCCTGATGATCACGATCCCGCTCACCCTTCCCATCACGAGCATCGCCTTCCTCTTCGGGGTCGTCTTCACCTTCACCGACCTGGTCGTCGTCTACGTCCTGACCCGCGGCGGACCGGTGCACACTACCCAGGTGCTCTCCTCCTGGACCTTCTTCAAGGGGATCGAGGGCGGGGACCTCGCCCAGGGGGCGGCCATCTCCCTGTTCATGTTCCCCGTGCTCGCGGCGGTCGCGATCCTCATTCTACGGATGGCGCGACGGACGGAGGTGGTCTGATGCCGAACGTGCGGAAACTCGCGGGCCGCGGAGGGCTCTACGCGTTGCTGGGGGCCTTCGCCTTCTTCGGGGCGTTCCCGTTCTACTGGATGGTGATCGCCACGTTCAAGACGGACCACGACCTCTTCAGCCCGCTGAACAACCCCTTCCTCTTCAACGAGCCCCCCACGCTGGACCATCTCAAGAA
>JAGGAJ010000224.1 GCA_017889845.1 Deltaproteobacteria bacterium | reverse complement strand
AACCCCCCAATCGCGGAAGGCCTACACCGGGAAGCGCGGCATGGGGGGATTCCGGCGGGCTTCCTGGGACGACGTGGTCGAGCTGATCGCCGCCTCCACGATCTACACGGCGAAGAAATATGGACCGGACCGGGTCATCGGCTTCTCCCCGATTCCCGCCATGTCGATGATCAGCTACGCCGCCGGCACGCGTTTCCTGCAGCTCTTCGGCGGGGTGGCCATGAGCTTCTACGACTGGTACTGCGACCTTCCCCCCGCCTCGCCGCAGATCTGGGGCGAGCAGACCGACGTCAACGAGTCGGCCGACTGGTACAACGCCTCCTTCATCGTCCTTTGCGGCTCCAACGTCCCGATGACCCGCACCCCGGATGCCCACTTTCTGACCGAGGCCCGCTACCGGGGGGCCAAGGTCGTGGTCATGTCACCCGACTACTCCCAGGCGACCAAGTTCGCCGACAACTGGCTGCCGGTCGAGCAGGGACACGACGGCGCGTTCTGGATGGCGGTGAACCACGTCATCCTGAAGGAGTATTACGCGGACCGGCAGGTCCCCTTCTTCGAGGAGTATGCGCGCAAATACACCGACCTTCCGTTTCTCGTGAAACTGGGGGAGAAGGACGGGGCCTTGCTTCCAGGCGAGTTCCTCCGGGCCGACGAGCTCGAGCGGAGCGCCGGGCTCGAGCACGCCGGCTGGACGCTCTGCGTGGCGGACGGGAAGGGGGAAGTGAAGATCCCCCACGGCAGCCTCGGTTCCCGCTGGAGCAGTGCGGAGGGGAAGTGGAACCTGGACATGAAGGACATGGTCGACGGTTCCGAGATCGATTGCCGCCTGACCTTCTTAGGCGGCGAAACCGGCCGGGTCCGCTTCCGCTTCGAGTCGGACGGGGACGTGGTCCGGGAAGTCCCGGTCCGGCGGATCGCGACCCGGAACGGCAAGGTGACGGTCACGACCGTCTTCGACCTCCTCATGGCGCAGTTCGGCGTCTCGCGCGGCCTGGGCGGCGATTATCCGCGGAGCTACGAAGAGGAGAAGCCGTTCACGCCGAAGTGGCAGGAGAAATACACCGGCATCGCCGCAGGGTCCATGCTGAAGATCGCCCGGGAATGGGCCGAGAACGGGGAGAGGAGCGGCGGCCGGAACATGATCATCGTGGGAGCCGGCATCAACCACTGGTTCCATAACGACCTGATCTACCGGGCCGCCATCACTTCCCTCATCCTCACCGGGAGCGTCGGCCGCAACGGGGCCGGGCTCGCCCACTACGTCGGCCAGGAGAAGGTGGTGCCCCTTGCGCCCTGGACCTCCATCGCCATGGCCCACGATTGGGTGAAGCCTTCCCGCCTGCAGAACACCCCGAGCTTCTGGTACATCCACTCCGACCAGTGGAGGTACGACCGGAGCTTCGTCGACTACTTCCGGCCGGAAACCGGGGAAACCATGCCGCACCACGCCGCGGACATGAACGCAAAGGCCGTCCGCCTCGGCTGGCTTCCCTTCTTCCCCCAGTTCAACGACAGCACCCTTCGGCTGGTGGAGGCGGCGAACGCGGCGGGCGCCCGGACGGACGAGGAGATCCGCGGCTGGCTCGTGTCCCGCCTCAAGAGCGGCGAGACGCGGTTCGCCATCGAGGACCCGGACGGGGAGGGGAACTCCCCCAAGGTCTGGTTCATCTGGCGCGCCAACGCCATTTCCGCCAGCGCAAAGGGGCACGAGTTCTTCCTGAAACACGTGCTTGGCGCCCCGAACAGCAGCTTTACCGCGAAGGAGGTCGCCAGGGGGGCGGTAAAGGACCTGGTCTGGCACGAGAACGTCCCTGAAGGGAAGCTGGACCTCGTGGTGGACCTCAACTTCCGGATGGACACCTCGGCCCTCTATTCCGACATCGTCCTCCCGGCCGCCACCTGGTACGAAAAATCCGACCTGAACACCACCGACATGCACTCCTTCGTCAACTGCCTGGACGCCGCCGTTCCTCCGGCGTGGGAGTCGAAACCGGACTGGAAGATCTTCGGCCGGATCGCGCGGAAGGTGTCCGAGCTTTCGGCGAAACATTTCCCCGCACCGGTGAAGGACATCGTCGCGGCCCCCCTCCTCCACGACACCCCCGGGGAAATCGCACAGAGAACCGTGAAGGACTGGAAGCTCGGCGAGTGCGAACCGGTCCCCGGCAAGACCATGCCGAACCTGGCCATCGTGGAGCGGGACTACGTGAACCTGTACAACCGGTTCCTGTCCGTGGGGCCTGCCATGGGACACCTGGGAGCCCACGGGGTCAACTGGGAGGCGGGCGACGTGCACGAGAAACTCCTCGAGACGATGCCGACGCGCGCCTGGAACAGCAAGGCGCACATCGACCTGGAGGACGAAAAAGTGGTCGCCGACGTGATCCTGGCGTTCGCGCCGGAGACCAACGGGGAGCTGGCGTACCGGTCGTACCGGAACCTGGAGAAGCGGGTCGGGAAACCCCTGGCGCAGATTTCGGCCGGGGACCGGAATTTCCGGATGACCTGGGAGGAGATCACGCAGAAACCGCGCCGTTTCCTCAGCACCGCGATCTGGAGCGGTCTGGTCAACGAGGGTCGTCCGTACGCCCCCTATACCCTGAACGTGGAATACGGGGTTCCGTGGAGGACCCTTTCCGGACGGCAATCCCTCTACCTGGACCATCCCTACTACAGGGAGTTCCACGAGGGGCTCCCCACCTTCAAGGGGAAGATCCCCCCGGCGCTCCTGGACGAGACGGAAGGGGAAACCGGGCTCGTGCTCAACTTCCTGACCCCTCACGGCAAGTGGAGCATCCACTCCACCTACAGCGACAATCTCCGGATGCTCACGCTCTCCCGCGGCGGCCAGGTGGTCTGGCTGAACCCTGAAGACGCTGCGGGCGCCGGGATCGGGGACAACGATCCGATCGAGGTCTACAACGCCAACGGCGTCGTCGTCTGCCGGGCGAACGTCTCGTCGCGCATCCCGAAGGGG
>JAGGAJ010000223.1 GCA_017889845.1 Deltaproteobacteria bacterium | reverse complement strand
GTGTCCCCGTCGGGACCGATCCCCGTCCGGCGGCCGTCCAGCCTCGACAGCACCGACTGGTGCAGCCGGCGGCGCAATTCCTGGCGCATGATCCCCCTCCTGTCAGTCCAGGAGCCGGAAGCGCATGGCTTCCTTCTCCCGGCGGGATTTCTCCTCCCATTCCATTGCCTCGCCGGTCGCGGACGCCGAAACCTCCACCGGCGTGACGAATATCGCAAGCTCCGACTGGTTTTCCCGGAAGTTCCTGGACTTGAACAATTCGCCGATCACGGGGATCTGCCCCAGCAGCGGTACCCGTGCCACGTCTTTCGCCATCTCGCTCTTGACCAGCCCGGAAAGCATCACCGTCTCGCCCGGAAGAGTCGAGAAATGCGTGGAGACCCGGCGGGTCAGGAATCCCGGCACGTTGGAACTTCCGCTGCCGTGGTCCACCGTGCTGACCTCCGCCGTGATGTGCGTCCGGACCCTGCCCCCCTCGTCCATGGCCGGACGGATCCGGAGGATGATCCCATACGTTTTCCACTCCACGGTGCGGGTCTCCGGCGTGACGATCACGATGGGGATCTCGCCGCCGGCGAGGAAATGGGCCTCCTGTCCGCTCTCGCAGGCCAGACGGGGATTCGAGAGGATCCGCGCCCTTCCGTCCGCCAGGAGCAGGTTCAGGCGGATATCGAAATCCGTTCCCACCGACAGGACGGACCCGCTCCCGCTGTCCGCGGAAAAAGTCCCTTTCACGGAAATCCCGTCCGGCCACCGGACGCCGAGCTGTGCGGTCTCCCCTCGGCCGATCTCCAGGATCTTCAGGTCGTAGAGGAGGAGAGTCCGCCTCTCCTCCGGCACGGTGAGGCGAAGGTGTACCCCCGGACGGCTGCGGGCGTACTCCTCCAGCAATGATCGGTCCCGGACCGACGGCACGGAGCCGCGGATGATGACGGAGCTTCCCGCCTCCGTGACGGACAGCCCCGGGAAGGCGGCTGCGAACGACCTCGCGTCGTTCGCGGCGGAATCCGCCGGCCGGCGGACCTCCACGTGGTAATCCGTGCGGATACCCCTCTCCCAGAGGAACAGGTCCGTTTCCCCTTCCTTCTTTCCGACGACAAGGATCCCGTCGCCGCGGGGTAACGGCTGGGCCTCGAGGACATCGGGATTCCCAACCGAGATCCGGGACACGCCCTGGCGGCCGATGACGTGCTGGAACCCCGGGCGGATGCGCAGCGTTTCCGCGCAGAGGGCCGTGGCGAAGGATCCGGCGGCAAGGATCAGGACGGCGGGCAGCAGGAGAGTTCGCCGACGCATCACTCGGCGGCGTCCTTCCGGAGGGAATGGCGGCTCTCCGGGAAGCCTGCCTTCCAGATTTCGACCGGCAGGTGCGCTATCGCCCCTCTACCCGCCGCCGGGGTTGCGACCGTGTTGTCCTCCGGATTGCGGAGGAACCAATGGATCTTGCCGGAACCGGCCGATGCGGCGATCCGCACTCCCTCGTCGGGCGTCACGAGGAGCGTCACGGTGGCGGCATCGGGGGAATCGGCAGGTTTTCCGAGGCGGCCGTGGTCGCGGTCCACCGCCGCCACGGGAATGTCCCACACCCAACGCGGAGCGCCTCGGGTCCCTTCCCCATCCGATTCGCACAGAAGGTCCACCCGGTCCCCGGGATGGAGCAAGCCGGCGAAAGAGGAGGTGGCGTCCACGACGAGCGTCATCGCGCGCCGTCCCTGCGCGATTTCCAGCGAGAACGGCTTCGTGTCGTACGGTTCCTCGACGTCGGTCCACAGGACGGGCTCACCGGGATCGACAGGATGGCGGGAGCGCGCCCCCAGGAGAAGTTCGAATTCCTTGGCCGGCACGTTCCGGACCCCGGCCCCGGAAGCTGGGATGCTTTTCCTGGCGAGATTCCCTTCGCTGAACGTCTCCCCAGGCGCTATGGGAGTTGCCGCTACTACCACCTCGACGGGATTCGACCGGTCGTGGATTTCCTTCTCCACCGCCGCGATCCGGCTGCTGGCGGCGGCCAGCGCGATTCCGGCCAGGACGGCTCCCAGGGCCAGAGGGATGACCTCCCGGAAACTACCTGCCGGTTTCGCGGAAAAGAAGGAACGTGCCTTCCGCCTCATCGAGGAAAACAACCGCGGTCTCCTTTCCGTTTCTCTTTTCCAGCATCCACGGCGGCCCGGTCGTCTCTGCCTGGCCGGGACCGTCCCACCCGTCGGCGGCGAGCCGGTCCCGCACCGAAGCTCCCCGGCCGTTCATTCTCCCGAGGACGAGGTCGACAGGGCCCGCGGGGGATTCGAGGCGGATGGTGTGTTCCGCGGTCAGTCCCCGGGGAAGCGCCGGAGTGTCTCCGGAAGGCGGACTCTCCACGCCGACGACCCGGCCCCGGAAGACCGGATGTTCCGGCCTGTTGCCTGCCGGGACCGCGAACTCCGGGGGAGCCTCCAAGCCGAACGTATCGAACTCCCGCCGCACGGCCGAGAAGTCGTCCTGGTCGGGGTCACCCGGGAGGAAGGACTTTCCGTCGATCGTCACGCGACCGGCTGGCGAAGTGCCGGGACGCGGCGAATCTCCCCGCACGTGCGAAAAGGCGACCAGGAGCAGGACGGTCGTGCAGGCGACAGCGGGGAAGAGGGATTTCCGTTTCATCGGAGCGCCCCCCCGATGAGGGTCGCCCGAACGACCCGCCGGACGTCCTTGCCTGAGCGCGACCCGCTCCCCCAGCAATCCACTGCCGCCTCCCGGCCCGCGCGGAACTCGTGGGGCGGAAGTTCCAGGTATCCGCCGACGGCGTCGGCCCCGCGGGAGACGTCCACGGACGACACGGTGCGGCCGGCCAGTCCGGAGAAAGGAGGGACGCGTTGCGCGAGGGGGGTACCGCGAGCGGATACGGTGACGCTCTCCCCGCCCGGCAGGACGGAAGCGGCCAGAGCCGTCGAAATGTCGGTTTGCAGCCGCCCCGCCCGGAGGAGTTGCGCCTGCGCGGCCGACAT
>JAGGAJ010000222.1 GCA_017889845.1 Deltaproteobacteria bacterium | reverse complement strand
GCCCGCAGCAGCCGGTCGCACGCCCGGCGCGCCTCCGCGGTGACCTCCCGGGGGTGGTTGAACTGCGTGTTGATCCACACGGGCCCGTACTTCTCCAGCACGGCGCACAGCTCGTCGTCGACCCGCATCGGGAGGACCGACGGCACGCGCGTCCCGATCCGGATGATCTCGACGTGGGGGATCTTCCGGAGGTTCTTCAGGATGTACTCGATCCTCTCCGTGGGCAGCGTCATCGGGTCCCCGCCGGAGACGATGACGTCGCGGATCTCCTCGTGCCGCCGGATGTAGGCGAACATCTTGGTCAGCTCGAACTCGGTCTTCGCCGCCTCGCCCAGCGCCCAGATCCGCTTCCGCGTGCAGTGGCGGCAGTACATGGAGCAGAAGTTGGTGACGACCATGAGGCAACGGTCCGGGTACCGGTGGGTGAGCCCCGGGACCGGCATGTCCTTCTCCTCCTCGAGCGGATCGTCTTCGCCGCCCTCGACGCCGAAATACTCTTCGGCGGAAGGGACCGCCTGGCGGGCGATCGGGTCGTCGGGGTCGTCGAACCGCACGAGGGAGAGGTAGTAGGGAGTGATGCCGGCACGGTAGAGGTCGGTCACCCGGGAGAGGAGGCGCGTTTCCTCCGGGGTGAATCCGCACAGCCCCCGGAGATCCTCGACCGACGTGATGCGGTGGGAGAGCTGCCAGCGATAGTCGTTCCACTGCTCCTGGGTGACCTGCGGCCAGGGGAGGCCGACCGGCGCGGGTCTCCCCTTCGCGCGTCTCAGCGGTACCGCGTCTTCACCGGGACGGGTGTCCATGATCCTCCTCGCTTCCCCCGGTCCCCGGGGGGGATGGCCGGGGGAATCCCCCCGGCGTTATCGACCGCTCGTGCGCACCCAGAGGAAGTCGACGAGCGTCTTTCCCTTGTTCGAGAACGCGAATCCCTGTTCCCCCGCGAAGTGCAGCGACTCTCCCTTGCGGGCCACGTAGGCGATCTGCCCGAGAGCCAGCCCCAGGCGCCCGGCGAGAACGTGGACGTAGTTCTCCCCTTCCTGCGCCGGCTCCGGGGGAGTCTGCTTCCCCGGAGCGATGGTGGCGCGGTAGGCGACGAGGGAGCGGTAACGGCTCTTGGGCAGGAGCGTGTCGAACGACTTGTACCCGGTGACCTCGGAGGGGAGCGCGTCGCTTTTCCGGAAGAGCACCTTCTCTTCGTCCACGTCGGCGAAGAAGGAAGAGGGCGTCTCGTTCAGCGCGGAGAGGATCTCGAAGAGGTTGGCGATGGAGGGAGAGGTGAGGTTGCGCTCGATCTGGGAGATGGCGCCCTTGGTGAGGCCCGCGCGCTCCGCCAGGTCGGCCTGCGCCAGCGCGTTGATCTGGCGGAGATGCTTGATCCGGGCCCCGATGTCCATCACGGGAGTGTTTATTAAACCCTCCGTTTAATAAATCTACCCAGATTTTAGAAATCCTGATTCGTCGTGTCAACCCCAAAATGCCGATTCTCATTAACTTTTTTAATGTCACGTGGTCTTCCTCTAATCACCGGGGGACGGTTCCCTATACCCCGAAAAACGGTGCGCGGGCCTTGCGCGGCGCGGTCCCGCGCCATCCGGTGCGCGGCAGTGGGGGACATTCCTGATCCGTTGACAAGGGGGAAGAATGTCCCCCCCACGGAAAGTATTTCGCGATGAAGGATGGCGGACTTTAACGGTTTGTTTTTTCGCGTTCCAGCAGCGCGCGCTTCCGGGCGGCTCCCCAGCGGTACCCGCCGGGCGCGCCGTCGCCCCGCACGACGCGGTGGCACGGTATCGCGACGGCGAGGTCGTTCGATGCGCACGCCCGGGCGACGGCGCGCGCCGCGGTCGGCCGGCCGATCCGCCGGGCGACTTCCGCGTAGCTCGCGGTCTTCCCGGGAGGGATGGCTCGCAACGCTTCCCAGACCCTGCGCTGGAACGCCGTTCCACGGATGTCCAGCGGCAGGTCGAGGACCCCCCGCGGGGATTCGATGAAGGCCGCCACCTGCGCTACCCATCCCGAGAGTTCCCGGTCCCCTTCCCGCAGCAGGGCGCGGGGGAACCTATCCCCGAGATGCCGGATCAGCGGCCCGGGAGAGTTGCCGAGAGCGATCATGCAGACCCCCCGGTCGGTCGCCGCCGCGAGGAGCCAGCCGAGGGGGGTCCTCGCGAGGCCGTAACGGATCGCCACGCCGGCCGCGCCCGCCCTGTACCGGGACGGCGTCATCCCGAGGAGTTCCCCCGCGCTGCCGTAGAGGCGGCTGCCCGAGCCGAACCCGGCGTCGTACATCGCCCGGGTGACGGACATCCCGCGGCGCAAACCGTCTTTCAGCTTCTCGGCGCGTCGCTGGTCGGCGTATCCCTTCGGCGTGACCCCGACGATCTTCCGGAACACGCGGTGGAAATGGTACGGGCTCATGCCGGCCGACGCGGCCAGCGCGGCGAGCGGGATCGGCTCCTCCGCCCCGTCGATGAGGCGGCATGCGCGGACGATCGTCCCGAGATGCGGCTCGGCCCGGGATTCCGACTCCGGCCGGCACCGCCGGCACGGCCGGAAGCCGGCGCGCTCCGCCTCCGGAACGTCCGCGAAGAAGACGACGTTCTCCCGTTTCGGCCGCCGCGAAGGGCACGACGGCCTGCAGAAGATGCCGGTGGTCTTCACGCCGTACCAGAAGCCCCCGTCGGCCCGCGGGTCCCTGCGGACCAGCAGTTCCCAACGCGCATCGTCCCTTGTCGTGTCCATTCTCTCCTCCGCGTTCCGGGACCCCGGCTCCGGGCGGACCGGAGCCGATGGTCCATCATCGCTCCGCGCGGAGAAGTTCGCCATCCGGTTCTTGCTCGGCAATTCCGGCCGCCGCGCCATTGACTTCGGAAGGGATTTCGAGGAAAATCTTCCTTCTTGAAGGTGGGGGAGTAGCTCAGCTGGGAGAGCACCACGTTCGCAACGTGGGGGTCGAGGGTTCAATCCCCTTCTCCTCCACCACCTT
>JAGGAJ010000221.1 GCA_017889845.1 Deltaproteobacteria bacterium | reverse complement strand
GTCCTCAAGTCGAAGAAGACGATCTGCTACGAGGTGTTCCGCGCCCTCGAGCGGCAGGGCCTGCTCTACTCGGGGAAGGAGGTGTCGCTGTACGTGCACCCCGCGCTCGCGGAGGAGCTCTTCGGCGAGGAGCGGCGGTTCCTGGAGATCCTCGAGCAGCGGTACGGGATGAAGGTGAACATCTCCGCGTCGGAGAAGTACCACATCGAGCAGTACCGCATCGAGCTGGTCTGAGCGCTGATCCGGCAGGAAAACGGCCCCCGGGGGAATCCCCCCCGGGGGCCGTTCCCGTTCCCGCGGCGCGCGCCCGGCCGGACGGCCGGCTACGGAGCCGCGCTGCCGATGCTGATCCAGTACGACTCGATACCCGCCGGGTTCACCGCGCCGGCGCCCACGAGATATCCGCGGGCCTTCACGTGGACATTGTTGTCGATGTATGTGTCGTCGAGGGGCTGGGCGAGGTTAGCGAGGTTGTCGTAGTAGGCCGTGCCCCGGTCCGGCTTCGGGTAGACCACGTTGTCCGTCGCCAGGCGAAGGATGAACGTGTCGTTCGATTGCCACCTGTTGTCGACTGCTCCCTCCTTAACGTCCGGGAAGGTGAGATAGATCTTGTCGGCACGGAAGGTCAGCGGGGACACATTGGAAAAGAACGTGCCGACCGCCTCGACGAACGCCCCGGCCCGCAGCGCCGCGATCCCGAGCGTGTTGTCGACGGCGACGTCCCAGGCGTTCGGATCGAAGACGTTGTCGTCGAAGGCCCAACGCGTCCCCGGGTGGTGGACGGTCGTGAAAACCCCGGCCGGGTTCACGATGCCGAAGGAGGTGGGCGCGGATGAGGGGAACACGTTCTCCGCGGTCCCCGTGATGCTGTAACTCACCGGCCGGGCCAGCTCGGCGAACACCTGGGGCCGGAGGATGATCTTCCCGCTCCCCGTCTCGTGGACCTTCAGCCCGGTGATCCGGATGGCCACGCAGTAGAGGCGGACGCCGTCCGCCGGCACCGGCGCGACGGGGATCACCAGGTAGCCGCGGTCGTCCACGTGGACGTCGTCGTCGTCCCAGGCCCCGGCCGCCTTGAAATGGATGTCCAGGTGGCCGTTCGCGGTCCTGTGGGCGGTCTCCCCGTCAACCACGACCTTCTCGTAGTACACCCGGATCTTGTGGTAGACGCCAGCCGGGACCTCGATCTTGTTCAGGAACTTCGCGACTTCTTTGGCGGTCGGCGGGTTCAGGAGGTCGAACACCACGGGCTCGTCGAACGTGTACACGACGAATTTCGGGCTGAAATCGTTCTCGGGGCCATCCCACATCTCTTCCCCGTCATCCAGCGGAGGGCGAAGGTCCGAGGGGGGCATCGTTTCCACCGGGATGAACGCGACCCCGGTCATGTAGACGTCCACGCGCCGGAACGTATCGCGGGACGGCACCGCCGCCGGGACCGCCGCATCTGCCGGGCCCAGGCCGGCGGGCGCCGTCAGGACCCCCGAAACGGGTGGCGCCACATCGGCGCCGCCCAGCGTGACGTTCACGGAAACGGGCCCCGCCGTCCCCACGCCGGGGGCTCCCGACGTGCCGGTCGAGGAACCGCCGCAGGCCGCAAGGGCCGCGGAGACCAACAGCGCGAACAACAGGCAGACCATAGCTCGCAATGTTCCGGACTTTTTCTTCATGCTCAGTACCTCCTCCATGGTGTCCTATAGATCGGTTTTACGACTCTCTACCGGAAATCGATCCGGGCGGCGAAGAGATCCCCGCCCGTTTCCGTACCCCGGACCAGAAGCCTCGTGTCGGGTTGAATTTCCGCAGGCGAGTGCCCGGTGAAATCCGTGGCGTCGTTCGTCCGGATCCGCTTCCCTTCCACTGCAAACGACAGGACCTTCCCGGAACCGCTGGGGGGAGCGGTGACCAACCCTTCGAGGTCGACCGCGGCTCCGTCCGGGAACTCCGTCCGCGGGGTGAGCCTCTCGATCAGGATCGCCGAGATGCTTTCTGCCACGGGCGCCATGTTGGTAGTGGTCACCTGAACGAACATCCCGTTGTCCAATCCCCCGGAAAGACCGGCCATCGCCCCCGCGTCGTATGAAACCGCTACGGTCATGCCCGAGCCGTCGGGCAAAGGGCCGAGCCGGAAGGTGTTGTTGGAAAGCCGGGAGACGAATCCCTTGACTTCGAACTTCTGGAAAGGGGGAGGCATCGGGGGCCCCATGGTGAGGATGTACGCTGCACGGATCCGGCCGGCGCTGTCCGCGAATCCGCTGACCTCCACGACGTCGCCCCGCTGAGGGAAGGCGAAAGTCGTTCCGTCGAAGATCGTATTGTCGTCCACGACAACGGTCTGTCCGAGTACCTCGATGATGTTGTCTGTACCGGGAGTTATCCCGGCGATGGGCCCCCGGAGGTTGTCCCGATACTCGATCTCCCGCGCGTTGTTGTCGCCCGCCCCGTGCCGCACCGTAACGACCATCCCCACGGCAAAAACCTCTTGATCCGGCCGACCGGATTTGTCCCCCCTGGACTCCTTTTTCGTCTTGAACCCCGGGGCCACGTCGTCGTCCGTTCGGAAATGCACTCCGCTGACGATGACGCTTCCGAACCCCGAGACCGCCCCCGTGCTGATCCCGGTGCCGCCGGTACCGCCGCCGGCGACATCGAAGCCGCTCCCGCAGGAGAAGGCGAGGAAAGCCAGCAGCACCACGGGAACCCCGATTCGGAGCCGTCGTATACGACCTGCGGGATTCATTTCTTCCCCCCCTCGGCGCAATCCTCCTGGAAATAATAGATCCCGACCCCCGCCCGCATCCTGCCCGTTCCTGGCACCCCGGGATTGAAATCCCGATCCTGCTCGCTCAGCCACCGGTCCAGATGTTCCAGCAGCCCCTGCGCCCGGTCCGCCGCGAGGGTCCGGAACCCGGGAAGAGCCTCGGAAGGGAGGTTGTCGTAGCAGACCTTCCTCTGGAAGAACAGGTCGTCCGATCGATGGATGTTGTGTTCGATCGTCGCGATCAGGTCCGCCGTG
>JAGGAJ010000220.1 GCA_017889845.1 Deltaproteobacteria bacterium | reverse complement strand
GGGGGAATCGATCCCCGGCGGGACCGGAGGGTATTGATGAGGTCGCCCGGAACACGATTCGTGAACGATGGCATCCGCACCTCCCGCCGGTTTCTGCCGCTGCCGCTACTTTTGTTCCTCGCGTTCCTGCCGGGGAGCGTTGCCGGGGACGCCGGCCTGAACCCGGGATCGGGTACGAGAGGGGTGCAGGTCACGAGGGAAGTACCATTTGCAAGCGAGACATTCGACGCAATCCGCGCCGGGGCCGCCGCGAGGCCGACGCGGGCTCGTGTGGACCGCGCGATCCCGTCGCACCGGATCGAGCGGATCACCACGGCGGACGCCACCGGAACGCCCCAGGCGTTCCACGAGCCCCCGGAGATCCCGTTTTCCGTTCCCACCGCCGCACCCGTCTCCCCCTCGGCCCCCGTGCTGGACAGCAGCTTCGCCGGGCTGGGAAACCCCCCACACGGCCGGGACAGGATCCCCCCCGACACGATGGGCGCCGCGGGCCCCAACCACCTGGTCAGCATCCTGAACAGCGAATTCGGGGTGTTCGACAAGGTCTCCGGCGACCTTCTCGACAACGTCTCCCTGGAATCCTTCTGGTCCATCCTGGGAGCCGACCCCGGAGAGCCGGCGGATTTCCCCTTCGATCCGAAGATTCTGTACGACCAGCACAGCGGACGGTTCGTCGCGGTCAGCATCGGGGGCCGGAGCGCTCCCGGTTCCTGGATCCTGGTCGCCGTGTCTTCGTCCAGCGATCCCCTCCAACCGTGGAACAAGTGGGCCATCGACGCGGACCGGGACAACGACACGCAACAGTTCTTCAACGGGGCGGATTTCCCGGGGCTGGGCATCGACGGGTCCAACCTCTACGTCACCGCGAACATGTTCGACAATACCGTTATCGGTAACTATCGATACAGCAAGATCTGGGTGATCCCGAAAAACCAGCTGCTCGCGGGATCGAATCCCATCTCCTGGACCGAATTCCGGGACCCGCCGGGCTCCGGTCCCACCATGCAACCCGCCCACGTTTTCGGGACGCCCGGTGCGGAATACCTCATATATGAAGATCAATTCATCAATGCCACGAGCCTGTTGCTCGCGAAGATCGACAACGTTGCCGGGACCCCCGTTTGGAATCCCCCCGCACGTGTCACCGTATCCCCGTATACGATTCCCACGATCCGGAATCCGATGCCTGACGCTCCACAGGCCGGGGAAACGAGGACGATCGACACCGCCGACACCCGTTTGCTCAACTCCGTGTACCGGAACGGAACCGTCTGGACCACGCACACGGTCGACGTGGGCGGTAAAACGGAGGTCGCCTGGTACCTGGTCAACCCCGTCACGGGCACCGCCGCGGCGCAGGGGCGTATCCGCGACGCAGTGCGCTGGTATTACTACCCCTCCGTCGCGGTGAACTCGAACGACGTGGCGGCAATCGGGTTCAGCGGTTCGTCGACCGTCGAGTACGCCGGGGGGTATTACACCGTCATCCGGCCGCCGTTCGTTGCAGCGGACCCTGTCAGCCTTCTCAAGTCCGGAGCCGCATCCTACTACAAGACCTTCGACAAGCCGGACAACCGCTGGGGGGACTTCAGCGCCACCGTGGTGGATCCCGCGGACGACGTCACGTTCTGGACCCTCCAGGAGTACGCCAAGGACCCGGTTCTGGATCCGATCACATCCACGCTCGTGTCCCAGTGGGGAACCTGGTGGGGAAAGTTCCATCCCTCCAACGTCTCCGCCCCGACCGGGCTGACCGCGACCGCGTCCGCCGGGCCCCAGGTCGTCCTGAACTGGACCGACACCTCCTTGAACGAAACGGGCTTCCTGATCGAGAGAAGACGTCTGCCGGGCCAGGATTATGAGGTCATCGCCTCCGTGGCCCCGGAGGGTACCACCTTCACGGACAACGCGTCCACGGGCCTCCTCGGCGGCTTCACCTACTCCTACCGCGTGGAGGCGTTTAACCCGACCGGAGGTTCCTACTCCGCCGAGGCCTTCCCACCGACGGCCGCACCGCCGCCCCCTCCATCGTCGGGAGGAGGCGGAGGATGCCTGGCCATCACGCCGGCCTCTACCTCGTCGGCGGACGCTTCTTCGGTCCTGTCCCTGGTGATCCTGTTCCTCCCCGCCGCCGTGTATGGTTGGAGACGGCACTTCCCTTGCTAACAACAGGGAAAACGTCCGGGAGGGCGCCATGATCCAGGCCGATCCGGTGGCAAGGCTCGCCGTTACCATTTCCAGCGGAATGACCGTGGAGGTCCGCCTGGGCCTGAGGGAAGTCCGGATCGGGCGGAGCCGCGATGCCGACCTGCAGCTGCCCGACCCATTGGTCTCGCGCCTCCACGCGCGCGTCTTCCGCGTAGGCCGGCAATATTTCCTCGCCGACATGGGCAGCCGCAACGGGACGCACCTCGACGGGAAGGCCGTCTCGCAGGTACCCCTTACGTGCGGCCGGACGTTCCGGGTAGGCCCGTACCGGATCCGTTTTTTCCAGGAGGGGAACTCGCCCGGCACCGGGGAGGAGCCGACGGTCGTCGCCGCGGCCGGGAGCACCCCGTCCGGAGCCGCTGCTCCCGGTCCCCCCCCTGCCCCACCGTCATTGAACACCGCGCCGGAAGACGCACCCTTCGGCCTGGTGGGCGACAGCCCCGGGACACGGAAACTCATCGACATGATCCATCGCGTCGGCCTTTCGGACGTCCCGGTCCTGATCGAGGGAGAGACCGGAAGCGGGAAGGAGCTCGTCGCGCGGGGGATTCACGACGCATCGGCCCGGCGGGACCGTCCGTTCGTCGTGGTCAACTGCGGGGCGATCTCCCCGGAGCTCGTCGAGAGCGAGCTGTTCGGACACGAGAAAGGGGCGTTCACCGGGGCGACGGCCCAGCGCAAGGGTGCGTTCGAACTTGCTAATAACGGAACTATATTCCTTGATGAAATCGGTGAGTTGCCTTTTATACTTCAACCAAAACTTTTACGTGCCCTCGAGCAGAGGGAGGTGAAGCGGGTCGGGGGGAACGAGACGATCCAGGCAGACGT
>JAGGAJ010000219.1 GCA_017889845.1 Deltaproteobacteria bacterium | reverse complement strand
CTCCTCTGGCTGTTCCGGAAATAGGCCCGGGAAGTACCCCCGCTGTTGCAGGACCGGATCGGGCGGGTATAATACCCCGGGGGTGGAAGTGCGCGTCCTGATGGCCTTTTTCACGTTATCGATCCTTTGGCCGTGCCCCCGGTGGGCTATGGCGGACCCGAAACCCCCGAGAGTCGGGGACGTCTCCGGCTCCATCCAGGGAAACGTGGCCAGGGTCCGGTTCACCCTGCGGGACGCCTTCACGCCGGAGATGGTGGAGGCCCTCAAGAGCGGGATCGAGATCACGTTCCGATCCACCGTGAAGGTCGAACGGATGTACCGGGGCTGGTTCGACCAGAAGAGGGGAGAGGTGCGGTACACCTGTTCCGTCCGCTACGACGCCCTCTCCCGGGTCTACCGCCTGCACCGGGACGACGGGAACGAGATCCTGCCCGACGTCAACGAGGCGCTTGACCGGATGACCCGGCTCGAGGTGTCCGTTCCCGTGTGGGGGGAAATCGAACGGGGGAAGCCGTACGTTGCCAGCGTCCGGACGCGGCTGGACCGGGTGGGACTGTCCGAACCGCTCCGGTCGATCCTCTTTTTCTCCTCCCTGTGGGACGTGGAAACGGAGTGGGCCCGGGGGCGGCTGTCGACGCCATGAAATCCGCACCGGAAAACCGCCAGCCGCTGACGGCGGAGCAGGAGCGCTCGAAGAGGCGGCGGGAGGGGTGGGCGATCGGCGTCGTCGCCACGGTCGTGGCGGCGCTCACTTTCGTCGAGGCCAAGCTGGCGGCGATCGGGGGGACCGTCGCCTTCACCGACAACATCGTCATCTTCGCGCTGATCAACCTGAACGTCATCCTCGTCGTCCTCCTGATCTTCCTCGTTACCCGGAACGTCTTCAAGATCCTCCTCGACCGCCGACGGAACATCCTGGGGGCGAAGCTCCGCTCCCGGCTGGTGCTCATTTTCATCCTGTTCTCCCTGGTGCCGACGTTCCTCCTGTTCATCGCGGCGGCCAACATCACCACGACGAGCATCAAGTCGTGGATCGGCGGGAGGGTCGGGCAGGCGCTCGACGGCGCCATGAAGCTCGCGCAAGGACGGCTGGAGTCCGAGGCGATCCTTCTCGCCTCCGTCGCGCAGGACGCCGCGGAGCGCCTCCCGGCGGAGGGGGCCGCCGAGTCCGGCGCGGAAGCGTTCCTGGCGGCTCGGTCCATCGTCCCCCACGGTGTCGCCCTGCTGCTGGTCCGGAACGGGGAACCGGCAGTGCGGGAGGGGGAGATCCCGTCCGACGTGCTCGGGGAACTCCTGTCCCGCGTTAAGGAGAGAATGGGCGGGACCGCCGGCGCGGACACGAGGACCCTGATCGGGGAGCGGTACGCGGCGGCCTGGTATCCCGTGGCCGGTGAGGCGGCGGTGGTGGCCGTCCGGCCGCTCACCCCGGGGGAGACGGCGATGGTCCGGGAGATCGCGAAGGCGTACGAGGAGTATCACCAGGTGCGCCTGCTCGACGATCCCATCCGGGCCAGCTACCTCGGGGTCCTCATCCTCATCACGCTCCTCATCGTTTTCGCCGCCTCGTGGATGGGGATCCAGCTCGCCCGGCAGATCACGGTGCCGGTGCAGCTACTGGCCGAGGGAACGGAAAAGGTCGCCCGCGGCGACCTGGACGTGTCGCTGGACTACCGCTCCGACGACGAGTTCGGCACCCTGGTCACCTCGTTCAACCGGATGACAGGGGACCTCAAGGCGATGAAAGGCAGCCTGGAGGAGGCGAACGCCTCCCTGCGGCAGACCTACGAGGAGCTGCGGCGGCGGACGCAGTTCATCGAGACGATCCTCGACAGCATCTCCACCGGAGTCGTGGTCATCGACCGCCACGGACGGATCGCGATGATCAACAAGGTGGCGGAGCGCCTGCTGGGGCTTCCGACTGACCGGGCCATCGGGCAGCTCTACCGGGAAGTGGTGGAGGAGGAGCATTACGAGGCGATCCGGGGCGTCTACCGGGAGGCCGGGGAGAAGATGGGCGGCCAGGTGGAACGGCAGGTGGAACGGCAGGTGGAGCTGCGGGTGAAGGGGAGGAAGGTCGCCTTCCGGATCAGCCTGACGGCCCTCCGGGACGACGCCGGAGAGTACATGGGGCTCGTCGCCGCATTCGACGACCTCTCCCAGGCGATGCGCCTGCAGCGTGTCCTCGCGTGGCGCGAGGTGGCCCGGCGGATCGCCCACGACATCCGCAACCCCCTCACCCCGATCCAGCTCTCCACGGAGCGGATGCAGCGGAAATACGCGGAGGAGCACGCCGGCGATCCGGTCTTCGCCGAGTGCACCCAGGTGATCCTCTCCGAGGTGGCCACTCTGAAGCACCTCGTGGAGGAGTTCTCCCGGTTCGCGCGGATGCCGGCCCCCAGGCTCGCCGAAGGAGACCTTGCGGAAGAGGCGCGGGCGGTCGTGGAGACGTACCGGACGGCCCATCCGGGGATCGAATGGGAGTTCCAGGCGCAGCCGATGCCTCCCGTGTGGTTTGACCTGTTCCAGATGCGGCGCGCGGTGACGAACCTCCTGGAGAACGCCGCCTCCGCCCTCGGGGGGCTGGGGCACGTCCGGGTCGCGTGCACGTTCGATCCCCTCCCGGGGACCGTGCGCCTGTCCGTGGCGGACGACGGCCCGGGGGTCCCGCCGGAGGACCGCGACCGCCTGTTCGAGCCGTACTTCTCGCGGAGGGAGGGAGGGACCGGGCTGGGGCTGGCGATCGTGAGCGCGATCGCGAACGACCACGGCGGCACCGTCCGGATGCGGGACAACACGCCGCGCGGCGCGGTGTTCGAGCTGGAGTTCCCGGCGCGGCCGGAGGGGAAGGGGTAGCCGACGATGGCGCCGACCGTGCCGGAGGGGCTCCCTTCCCGATACGGGAAGTATCGTGTCCTGCGGAAGATCGCCTCCGGCGGCATGGCGGAAGTGTACCTGTGCCGGCTCACGGGCGAGGAAGGGTTCCGCAAGCGGGTTGCGCTCAAGGTGGTCCACCCGCGCCTCGCGGACGACCCGCGCTTCCGCGAT
>JAGGAJ010000218.1 GCA_017889845.1 Deltaproteobacteria bacterium | reverse complement strand
ACAGGGCCCGTCCGGTATCCCGGACCCCGATCTCCCGGAGGCGGTCGATGGCGGCCTGCGGCGCTCCGGGGGAGCCGCTCAACGGAACAGTTTCCGGATTGCCGCCGGGAGCGGGGGAGTCAGGACCCCCTTTTCGGTCACGATGGCGGAGATGTACCGGGCAGGCGTCACGTCGAATGCGGGGTTGTAGACGGGGACGCCGTGGGGGGCGACCCGCTTTCCCATCAGGTGGGTCACTTCGGAAGGGTCCCGCTCCTCGATGGGGATTTCCTTCCCGGTCCGTACCGTCGGGTCGATGGTGGAGAGCGGAGCGGCCACGTAGAACGGCACCCTGTGGACGCGGCACAGCACGGCCACCCCGTACGTGCCGATCTTGTTCGCCACGTCGCCGTTGCCGGCGACCCGGTCCGCCCCGACGATCGCCGCGTCGACCTTCCCGGCCGCCAGGAGCGACGCCGCCATGCTGTCCGTGATGAGGGTGCACGGGATGCCGTCCTTCATCAGCTCCCAGGCGGTCAGCCGCGACCCCTGGAGGAACGGCCGCGTCTCGTCCACGTACACGTGGATCTTCTTCCCGGCCGACACCGCGGCCCGGATCACCCCCAGCGCCGTCCCGTATCCGGCCGTGGCGAGGGCCCCCGCGTTGCAGTGCGTGAGCACCGCCGCCCGCGCGGGGAGCAGCTTCGCGCCGTGCGCCCCCATCGCACGGTTCGCCGCCACGTCCTCCGCGAGGATGGCGAGCGCTTCCCTCTCGAGGCGTGCCGCCGCCGCGTCCGGGTCGTCCGGTAGGGAGGCCGCCGCGTCCCGCATCCGCCCGATCGCCCAGAACAGGTTCACCGCCGTGGGGCGGGTCCCCGCGAGCTCCGTCGCCGCCTCCTCGAACACCTTCCGCCAGGGCCGTTTCTTTTTCTGGGCTCCCTGCACGGCGAGGACCAGCCCGAACGCCGCGGCCACGCCGATGGCCGGCGCGCCGCGGACCACCATCGTGCGGATCGCGTCGGCCACGCCGGTGGGGTCGACGCAGCGGCACGTCGACTCCACCACGGGGAGGACCCGCTGGTCCAGCAGGAGGAGCGCGTCCCCCTCCCACGACAGGGTGCGGAACGAGCCGCTCACCCTACGGCACCCCGCGCGTGGAACCGCGAAAGCTGCCGCAGGACCCGCTCCCGGACCGCCCTCGCGGGGGCGGGGGCC
The DNA here is from genome assembly GCA_017889845.1 of Deltaproteobacteria bacterium. GTDB lineage: Bacteria > Desulfobacterota > Deferrimicrobia > Deferrimicrobiales > Deferrimicrobiaceae > JAGGAJ01. The sequence continues at coordinate 1,860 of JAGGAJ010000218.1, read as the reverse complement.
GCGAGCGCCTTCCCGTTCCGCATCGCCGGGATCAGCATCGGCTCCGGCGCGCCGCCGCAGGCGCACGGCCCGGCGGGCTGCACCGCGGGGAGAACGGACCGCACCCCGCAGGCGTCGCACGCGTGCACCTGCTTGCGTCCGGACCACTTCCCCCGCTTGGCGAACGGGACGCCCTCCACCTCGACGATGTCGAGGGCGTAGTCGACGGTGGGCGCGTTGCTGAGCGACGTCCCCACGCCGAAACCGTCCACCACGTCGCGCAGCGCCCCCACCTCCTCCTCGCCCAGCCCCCCCGAGGCGATGAGCCGCACGTGGCGGAACCCCCGGAGGTCCAGCTCCCACCGCACCTCCTGGAGGATCTTCCGGAAATCCCCCCGCCGCGACCCCGGCGTGTCCAGCCGGATGCCGGAGAGCCTCTCCCGTAACGCCTCCGCCACGCGCAACGCCTCGAACTTCTCGTCCTGGAGCGTGTCGATCAGGCACACCCGCGGTACGGCGGGATCCACGGTCGCATCGAAGGCCTGCATCGCCGCCACGGTGTCCCCGAAAACCAGCACCAGGGCATGGGGCATCGTCCCCTGCGGTTTCTCCCCGAGGTATTCCGCGCTTCGGATCACGGACACGCCGTCCGCGCCGCCGACGAAGGCGTTGCGGTCGATCAGCGTCGAGAGGGCGGGGTGCATCCGCCGCGCGCCGAAGCTCAGGACCGACTTCCCGCCCGCCGCGCGCCGGACCCGGGAGGCCGCGGTCGCGATCCCGGATGCCTGGCACAGAACGCCGAGCATCGCCGTCTCCATCTCGCAGAAGGCGCCGTAGGGCCCTTCGACCGTGAACACCGGCTCCATGACGTGGAAGAGGGTCCCCTCCTCCATCGCGTCCACGTCCACCGGCAGGCCGGACAGGAGGGCCAGCAGCTCGTCCGTCCCGGAGAGGATGCCGTACCCGTACGCGCCGGGGAATTTCTTGACGATCGCCTCGGCGACCACGCGCGTCCGGTCCTTCCCGGCGGCGCGCAGGACTTCCATCGTGCGCCGGAAATAGATGTCGGTCGTGTCTCCGCGGCGGATCTCCTCCCAGGTCGGGATGACGTTCATCGGCGGCCCCTCCGGGGGCGGGAGGAGCGGCGCCGGACGGCATTCCCCGGGCGCCGGATCACCCGGACGCCCAGCACGCTCTCCATCTGGTCGAGGGCGAACGCGTGGCTTTCCGGCGACAGCCCGGCGACGAACCGCTCGTCGACCGTCACGTCGTACCCGCGAATCGCGGCCTCCGCGGAGATGTACAGGATGCAGATGTTGGTGACGCATCCGGCAAGGGTCAGTTTCCGGATCCCTTTCCCCCGGAGGACGGCGTCGAGGGCGGTCTTGTGGAAGCCGAAGTACGTCTTCTTCTCCACCATCACGTCGCCGGGCTCGGGGGAGAGGGCGGATACCACCGCCGCGCCGGGAGTCCCTTCCACCCCGTGCGGGGGCCATCCCATGCGGGCGAACTCGGGATCCTTCTTCCGGTGGGCATCGCAGACGTACACCACGAGCTCCCCGCCCCGCCGCGCCCGCCCGATCCGGCGCCGCAGCGCGGGGACGATCTTCCGGGTCTCCGGGACTTCCAGGGGCGCCCCCGGAAGGACGAAATCGTTCAGCATGTCGACGACGATCAGGGCAGCGTTCCCGCCGGATCCGGTACGCATCGGTTCCCTCCCCCCGGGGCCACTTCCCTTATCTTACCATCCGCGATCCGGGGAGACGCCGCGGGGCCCCTTCACCCGAGTTTCTTCTTCAACACCTCCTGCACGACCTTGGGATTGGCCTTCCCCCGGCTTTCCTTCATCACCTGGCCGACGAAGAAGGAGAGCAGCCCGGT
>JAGGAJ010000217.1 GCA_017889845.1 Deltaproteobacteria bacterium | reverse complement strand
CAGGCGATCGCCCACAAGGGGTTCGCCCTCGTCGACATCCTCCAGCCGTGCGTCACGTTCAACAAGAAGAACACGTACCAGTGGTACGGAAAGATGGTGTACAAGGTGCCGGCGGACCACGACCCCACCGACCGGCAGAAGGCGTTCGCGCTGTCGCTGGAATGGGAGGAGCGGATCCCCGTCGGTGTACTCTACCGGCTTGCGCGCCCATCCTTCGAGGAGGTGCACCCCGGCGTTGGGGAACCGCCTCTGCACGCCCGGGAAACGCCGCAGGAGGCGGTCCGGGAGTTGATCCGCAAGCGGGTCCTCGCCCTTCCCTGACAGCCCCCCGACACCGGAAGGGGTCCGCGGTCCGGAAGGTATAGAATATTCCGATATGAAGGGGAAACCCGGCAGCGGAACGATGCGCCATACGCTGCTCTCCGTCATCCGGTGGTTCGACTCGTACGCCGGCGTCGAGGAGATGGCGGAAGCGCCCGAGAAGAAGATCGACCTGTGGCGGGTGCTGCCGTTCCTGTTCCTCCACATCGCCTGCCTCGGGATCCTCTACGTGGGGTGGAGCCCCGTGGCGGTGTGGACTGCGGTCGGCCTCTACGTCGTCCGCATGTTCGGCATCACGGCGTTCTACCACCGGTACTTCTCGCACAACGCGTTCAAGGCGTCCCGCGGTTGGACCTTCCTTTTCGCCGTGATCGGCGGCTCCTCCGTCCAGCGCGGCCCCCTGTGGTGGGCGGGCCACCACCGGGAGCATCACCTCTACTCCGACACGGATCGGGACATCCACTCCCCCGTCGTCCACGGCTTCTGGTGGAGCCACGCGGGGTGGATCCTCTCGACGCGCAATTTCCCCACTCCCCTCGACCGGATCGGCGATTTCGCGCGGTTCCCCGAGCTGCGCTTCCTCGACCGGTTCGACCTGGTCGTTCCCGTCCTGCTCGCGGCGGGGACGTACGCCGCGGGGGACCTCCTCGCCCGGGTCGCCCCCGGGCTCGGGACGAACGGCCCGCAGATGCTCGTGTGGGGGTTCTTCGTCTCGACGACGGTGCTTTTCCACGCCACGTCGACGATCAACTCCCTCGACCACCTGATCGGGTCGAAGCGGTACGCCACGGGGGACGAGAGCAGGAACAACGCGGTCCTGGCGCTCCTCACCTTCGGGGAAGGGTGGCACAACAACCACCACCACTTTCCCGTCTCCGCCCGCCAGGGGTTCTTCTGGTGGGAGATCGACCTCACCTATTACATGCTCGTAATCCTGTCCCGCCTGGGGATCGTCCGGGAGCTTGCGCCCGTGCCCGAACCGGTGAAACGGTCCGGCCTGCGCATGCCGTGAGGATCGCGGTAAGCGGGACCGGCGTTTCCGGCCCGGTGATGTCAGGTATCGGTGCCCTCGGGAATCAGGGGGCGGAGAGGGATCTTCGGATCCGCTCCCGGGCCTCAGGGGAGAGGGTTTCCGGGAAAGGTTCCCCGGGCATTTCCCCGGCATGGGCCAGATGCCGCGCGGTTTCCCGGAGCAGGAGGATTTGCCGGCGATACCTCTCGCAGAAGCGGCAGATGAGCAGGTGGAGGCGCACGCCGACCCGCTTGCCGAGCGGAAGCGACCGGTCCATCGATTCCGAGACGAGCTTCGTCACGTCCTTGCAGGAAAGCATCAGGTCCCCTTCCCGGCGGTTGCCCCGAACCAGCGGGTTTCCAGGCACCGGCGCAGGAGCGACCTCGCGCGGTGGAGGATCACCCACAGGTTGGTCTCGGTGACGTTCAGAACCTTACAGATCTCCGCGGTGTCCAGCCCCTCGATCTCCCGCAGCGTGAAGGCGTTGGCGTGGTTCGGGGAAAGCCCTGACAGGCACTCCCGGAACCGGTCCAGGAACTTCCCCTGCCGGTAGAGGTCCGCGGGATTTCCGCCCCATCCTGACGGCCCGGCCGTCCAGTGCCCGGACCCGTCGAAATTCCCCGCGTCGGGATGTTCCGCCAGGTCCGCACCCTCCAGGGGCGCCTCGCGGGCCTGCCGCCGGTAATGGTCGGCGATCTTGTGCTTGAGGACCCCGACCAGCCAGGTGGCCTCCGAGGAGTCCCCGGAGAAGGTTCCCCGGTTCGAAAGCGCAGCGAGGAACGTCTCCTGGACGGCGTCTTCCGCCGCCGCGCGATCCCTTAGCCGGAGCATCGCGTACCGGAACAGGTAATCCCCGTACCGGTCCACCCATTCCGACGGGTTGGAGCTTGCCGGTATCGCCACGGTACCATTTATCGCATGGTTCCCGAGGGGAAGACAACGGCGCGTTCGGGAAGACGAAGAGGTCGGCACCTATGCGGGATTTCGGCGTTTGGGGAATACCGCTACGCGGGTGGGACCCTGAGCAGCAACGACTCGACGGTCGGACGATCTGCCGGACCGGCGCCGACGTGATGCAGGGAAACGATTCCGTCCGGATCGATGAGGACATCCCCTCCCCGCTGGTAAATGTCCCCTTCCGACTTCCGCAATCGCTCTCCTTTTAATACCCCTTTCAGATAAGCCCACCATGTTTTCGGCCCCCATATATCCCAGAAGGAAGCGGAGAGCATTCCGTACTTCCTGTACGTTTCGCGGGTGTCATCGACCAGGAGCGGCCAGATCAGGGAAGCCTCGGCGGCGTAACCGCGGGCGAAGAAGTCGTCCTCGAACGTGACCACCAGGACATGAACGTTCCGCCGGCGGAAATCCTCTTCGTGATCACGCAACTGCGTGATGTGCGCGCGGCAGGGGAGTCAGCCGAGGTGGCGGTGGAACACCAGCAAAAGCCATTTTCCACGGTACGTCTCGAGCCGGTGGATCCGACCGGTACTGTCCCTGAGCTCGAACGGCACGGCGGATTTCCCGGTCAGGTCGGTCACGATGGACTCCTTGGGGTCTTCCCCTTCCCATTGTAGCCGGTCCCCGCTCCTTCCCCGAATCCGATCCCGATCCGTGTAGGATTTCATATGTCCCCGCGCCCGGGAAAGATTCAACGAACGCCCGTAAGGAATCGGGGAATCGGACCGACTCAAGGGACGAGGGATAAGGGACAAAGGACAAAGG
>JAGGAJ010000216.1 GCA_017889845.1 Deltaproteobacteria bacterium | reverse complement strand
GGCGCGGAGCTCAATCCTTCCGTCCTCAAGAAGAGCGGCAAGGGGGCGCCGTTCCTCGTGCGGAAGCCCCCGTCGCGGACCCGCATGCTCGCGCTCTGGTGGGACCTGTTCGGCCACCGCGTCGACCCCGGAGAGCTCCTCTCCCGCCTTTCCGTCGAGGTGCGCGGCATGGCTCACGGCGACGGTCACCTCCTGTTCGGAAGGGACCGGATCCTGTACGACTGCCAGATCCTTCAGGGGAACGAGGCGGTGGGCCACCTCACCCTCGACCTCTACCGCGAGCGGGAGCGGATCGTCCGGTTCCTCCCGTTTCCGACGCGCCCGGGCCATCGCGTCGTTTACATCGAGGGGATCTCCCTCACGCGCCAGAGCACCGGGTACGCCTCCGCCCTGTTCCGGCGGTACGAGCGGCTCTTCCACGACCTCGGGTTCCACCTCTTCCGGCTGAAGGCATCCCTCTCCGTGGGCAAGTATTACTGGGCTAAGGAGGGATTCGACTGCTCCGACCGGAAGCAGTTCCAGGAGATGCGGGACCGGCTGTGGGACCTCGTCTGGCGGCTCGACCTCCCGGTGGCGGAGCAGGAGGTGCGGCGCCTCGTCCACATGGCCGACGTGGCCGCCTTTCGGCCGGACATCCAGATCCCCGTCTGGCGCGACCGGGAAGGGTACTACACGCTGGAGCGCGACGACGCGCACCCCGAGGAGGTCCTCTTCCCCCTCGGCAAGGCGTTCCTCCTCGGCTCTTCGCCGTGGGACGGGCACAAGGTGATCTACACGGACACGCCGCGGCGGACGGCCCTCGTCTGGTCGGAGAAGTACCTCTCCCACGGGACGCCGGCGGGCCACCCCGAGGGGCAGAAGCGCCTCACGGCGCTGCGGGAGGCGATCCGCCGGGAAGGGCTGCTCGCAAGCCTGATCGTGACGGAGCCGTACCTGCCGGGGATGGAGGCGGTCCACGCCATCCACGACCCGGCGTACCTCGAGTCGTTCCGGGAAGCCGTCGCCCGGGGCGACCGGTACTTCGCGACGCGGGACTGCGCGATCGGGGCGGGGAGCTACGAGGCGGCCCTGCTGGCGGCCGGTGGCGTGATGGCGGGGATCGACGCGGTATTCTCGGGACGTTCGGACAACGCCTTCTGCGCGGTGCGTCCCCCGGGGCACCACGCGGGGCGGGCCGCGGCGATGGGGTTCTGCTTCGTCAACAACGTGGCCGTCGGCGCCGCCTACGCCCGTTCCGCCTACGGCATCGCGCGGGTCTGCATCCTCGACTGGGACGCCCACCACGGCAACGGCACCCAGAACCTGTTCGAGGAGGATCCGGATACCCTCTTCGTCAGCATCCACGAACACCCCTCATTCTGCTACCCGGGGACGGGGCGCCGGATGGACCGGGGGAAGGGGGCCGGGGCGGGGGCCACCCTGAACGTCCCGCTCCTGCCCCGCGCGGGGAACCGGGAGATGATCGACGCCTTCGAGCGGGAGGTCGTCCCGGCGATCGAGGCGTTCCGGCCGGATCTGATCCTGCTGTCGGCGGGGTTCGACGCCCACCGGGACGACCCCATCGCGGACCTGGAGTGCACCGAGGAAGCGTACGTCCACATGACGCGGAGAGTGCTTGCGCTTGCGGATAAGTGCTGCAGCGGCCGCGTGGTTTCCGTGCTCGAGGGCGGGTACCGGGTCGACTCGTTCGTCGCCTCGGCGCTCGCCCACATCAGGACCCTGCAGGGGAGGGAGGATATGCCATGTTCGTCGGCCGGAGGATGAAACGCGATCTCGTGACCGTACCGCCGGGGGCGACGCTGGAAGAGGCGGCGCGCCTTCTCAAGGGGAACCGCATCCACCACCTGCCCGTGGTGGAGGGGAAGAGGCTCCTGGGCATCGTCACGGACACGGACCTGCGGAACGCGACGCTCCGCGGCGCGGCGGGGGATGGGGAAGGCGCGCCCCGGACGGTGGGGGAGGTCATGACCCGGGACGTCGTGACCCTCGGCCCGGACGACACGATCGACGATGCGATGCTGATCCTCTCCCGCCAGCGGTTCGGCGCCCTGCCGGTGGTGGACGGGGAGCGGCTCGTGGGGATCGTAGCCAAGGCGGACGTCCTGGCGGCCGTGCTGGAGACGCTCGACATCGAGGGGATCGGCGTCCGCCTGGAGGTGATCCTCCCCCGGGACATGGGGGAGGTCACGCGCCTCTCCGCGACGCTCCGCGAGCTTCCCGTGGAGGTGCGCAGCCTCGTGCTGGCGCCCCACGGAAAGGACCGGTACGCCGCCTTCGTCCGGGTGGCGACGATCGACGTCCCGGGCGTGCGGAAGCTGCTGCGGGGGAAAGGGTTCACCGTGGCGGAGCTGTCGGACTTCTACGAGCCGGGGTGAGGGGCGGAAAAAGGAAAAGGCCCCTCGGGGAGGGGCCTTTTCCGGTGTACCGCGTCCGCCGGCAGTGCGAGCCGATCAGGCTCCCTTGAACTCCGGCTTCTTGGAGATGAACACGAGGACGATCCCCGCCACGCACGCCGCGGAAATCAGGTACATCGCGTTGGTGAACGCGCCCGTGGTCGCCTTGATCGCGTCGATCATGAACGGGCCGCCGACTCCTGCGACGCCCCACGCCGTGAACAGGTAGCCGTAGTTCGTGCCCAGCGACTTCGTGCCGAAGTAGTCGGCCGTGATCGAGGGCATCAGAGCCAGGTATCCGCCGTAGGAGAACCCGACGATGCAGATCCCGACCAGCCACTTGGTGAAGGTGTCGGAGTTCGGGAGCAGCAGCAGGAACGCCACTAGGTACTCGGCGAACATCAGGATGACGGTGTTCTTCCGGCCCAGCTTGTCGGAGATAGAGCCGTGGACCAGACGGCCGAGGCCGTTGAGCAGCGCCATGGTGCCGAGACCGCCCGCCGCCACGGCCCTGTCGAGCTTGGCGACTTCGATGCCGATCGGAACCGCCTGGCCGATGATCATCAGGCCCGCTGCGGCGCCGATGAAGTAGATGATCCATAGGATGTAGAACTGGGCGTTGCCGACCATCTCGTTCGGTGACCAGTCGATCTTGGTGACCGTCCCGGCGGCCGCCGCCGGCGGGCTCCACCCGGCCGGACGGTACCCGGCGGGGGGGACCTTGAACA
>JAGGAJ010000215.1 GCA_017889845.1 Deltaproteobacteria bacterium | reverse complement strand
ACCTGCCACCCGGCTGCCGGCGCAGTTACCTCGATCATCTTCCCGGTTTCGACGGTCCACTACACCGGGGCGGAGGCCGAAATAACAGCAGGTATACCTAATTTCAATGCGAATCCGAAGAACGTGCCGGAGTTCGACGTAACGCTCACTCTGGACCCGGTGAAAGCCTTCTACGTTGCCGGGGATAACGTCACCATATCCGCGACCCTGAAATTCCACGGGACAACCACTGACGTCCCCACTTCGATGTACCTCCAGACCGCCAGGGGCGCGAACGGCGTTGCCGACAACGTCCTCCGCGTCGCGAACCTCTACGCCTACGGTCCGCGCGCCTTGCCGAAGTCGATCCTGGGCCTGCCCCTGGGCACCAACGGTCTCCCGCCGCAGTACAGCTACCTGTTCCAGGGCACGAGACCCGAAGTCCTGACCGATAACACCGCGTTCAAATACAAACTGACCATCCCGTCCGGCCTGGCGAACGGCACCTACATGGTCCGGCTCCGCTTCGCTGATTACGGCTACCTCGATGCCGCTGGGGATGGTTCGGAACCGTTCGAAGATCACAAGGTCGAGTCGATCGCTTTCCAGACTATCCAGATCGGCAACGCCACGGTCACGAGGAAAGTCAGCGGTGATGCGTGCGTCAATTGCCACGGGACCGGAACGGCTCCGTTCCACGATGAGCGTCACGTCGTCGCCTGGGATACCGACGAGTGCGTGGCCTGCCACGACTACTCGGGCAATCACGCCGCAGTGCTCGCCAACCGGGTACATGCGGTCCATGCCGCGTCCAAGACCGGTGACATGATCAATCCTTGGGACCCCGTCACCAAGACGGTCTCCCCGATCGAGCTCGACTGGTCTGCCGTCACCTATCCGCTCGGCCTCGGCTGGCCGGGAGGGATCGGACGTTGCGACATCTGCCATACGTCCGGCAACGCCTCGTACCGGAGCGTCGTCCAGGAAGTGTCCTGCCTCGGCTGTCACGGGGCCAGGACGGGCGCGACGGACCACATGCTGCAGAGCGGCGGTTCGTATCCGGCCGCTCCGTAGGCAGGCAGCGGCAATCCAACTCCAACCGGCCCGGCCCCCTTCGGGGGGCCGGGCTTTTTTCATGGTACGATTCAGGGGGACATTCCTGGTCCTGACCCGGGACAAAGGGAAGGAGTGTCCTACGCCAGGGGGTTCCTTGGGTCGCGACGACTGGAAGTACGACGAGGACGCGTGGGACGAGATGGAGGATGAGGGGAAGAAGGCCGCCCCGCCCCCGGAGAAGCAGTGCCCCCAGTGCCTCCACTGGGTCGACCGCGAGGTGCTCTACTGCGCCTGGTGCGGGAAGGCGCTCGGGGAAAAGGACCGAAGGGAGAAATGAACGTGAAACGACTGCAAAGGAAGTTCCCGATCCTTCTCCTCGCGGCGGGAATCGCCGGGGGGATGTTCGTCGCGGGGTGTTCGGGCAATGTACGGCAGGAGACGGTCGCCACGGTGAACGGCGACCCGATCAAGGTCAGCGAACTCCGCGAGTATTTCGGCGTTCCGGCCGGGATGTTCGCGGTGGCGGAGATCCCGGTGGAGAAGAAGAAGGAAGCCCTCGACCAGCTGGTGGTGGCGAGGCTCCTGGTCCAGGACGGGCGTTCGCGCGGGATCGACAATACCGCGGAGTTCAAGGCGATCCTCGAGCGTGACGACCGGATGGTCCGGATCAAGGCGCTGGTGCGCAAGGAGATCGAGGGGAAGCTCAAGGTGACGGACGAGGAGATCAAGGCGGAGATCGACAAGGTCAAGAAGACGCAGAGGGGGATCTCCGACACGGATGCCGTGACGCGCGCGGTGAAGTCGGTCTCCGGGAGCCGGGTCCAGAAGATCCGGGAAGACCTGATCGCCGCCGCGAGGAAGGAGACGGGGGCCGCGGTGGACCCGAAGGCGGTGGCACGGATCGGGCAGGAAGAGAACGTGCCCGACAACGTCGTGCTCGCCTCGGTCGGTGACGAGAAGATCCTCTACGGCGACGTCAGGAAGATCCTCGATGGCTACGGGCAGCCGGGCGCCAGGGGTGAACGGTCCGACCCTTCGAGGAACCGGGGGATGGTCAGCAATGCCCTGGAGCGGGAACTGACGATTCGCTCCCTTGCGGCCTACGCGAAGAAGCAGGGAATCGTCGACGGATCCGAGGGATACAAGGCGATGCGGCAGGAGACGGAGCGTTCCGTCCTGCGGGGGATGGTGGCCGACAACGTCGCCGCGAAAAACGTCGTGATCACGGACAGGGAGATCGAGGCGGCCTACGCGCAAAACGCCGCGATCATCGAGAAGAACGGGCAGAAGGTCCCCCCGGCCATGGTCCCCGTGCTCAAGGAGCGTATCCGGGCGAGCCTGCTGAACGAACGGGGGAAGATGGCGGTCGACGCGTACATCGATGAATTGAGGAAGAAGGCGAAGATCACGGTGAACGACGGCATCCTCCCCAAGGTTTGATCCGCTGACCGGGCCCGGCCCCCCGAAGGGGCCGGGCCCTTTTTTATCTTCCGTGACGTGCCTTGGGTCGCGTCGTTCCTTCAGGTGGGGGCGGTTCAGGGCTTCCACGCCCCCCTTTCCATCCGGTTGCGATCACGAAAACCGCCGCCAGCCAGAGGACCGCGGGCACGAGCCGGTATCCGTATTCCTGGAAGAAGGTGGGGGAAGGTTCTTTCCTGTACGGAATATCGTACAGGCCGGTCCACTCCGCGTGCAACGGGGAGAGATCCGGCAGCGTCCCGTCCGCCCGCATCGCGGCGGAGATGCCGGTGTTGGTCGCGCGGACGACCGGCCGTCGGAACTCGATCCCACGGGCCAGGGTCATGACCAGGTGCTGGCGCGGCTCCGCGGTCGTCCCGAACCAGGAGTCGTTGGTGATGTTGACGAAGATCTGCGCCCCCTGGTTCGCCAGGCTCCGGGATACGTCCGGGAACAGCCCTTCGTAGCAGATCTGCGGCCCCACCCGGATGCCGGCGATCCCCCGGGTCCCGGGCCCGGGACCCGGGGCGAAATCCGCCGTGAACGGAAACCATTCCCTCAGTACGGGGAACCGGTCGGAAAACGGGAAATATTCGCCGAAAATCAGCAGGTGGACCTTGTCGTACGGTTTGTCCGCCATCCCGCCGTCCC
>JAGGAJ010000017.1 GCA_017889845.1 Deltaproteobacteria bacterium | reverse complement strand
GTCAACGTCGTCTTCCCGTGATCCACGTGACCGATCGTGCCAACGTTCACGTGCGGCTTCGTGCGCTCAAACTTCTGCTTGGACATGTGTGCGTCTCCTTGGGGAGATTGGAGTGTCGATCAAAGTGGAGCCCACGAGCAGGATCGAACTGCTGACCTCGTCCTTACCAAGGACGCGCTCTGCCTACTGAGCTACGTGGGCCTCTGCCCGGATCCCGGAAACAGGTGGAGCGGGCGACGGGAATCGAACCCGCGACCAACAGCTTGGAAGGCTGTGACTCTGCCAACTGAGTTACGCCCGCCCCTGCCGCAAACTTAAAATTATACCCGGTATTCCGGGGTAGTCAACGGGAAACACGGCTTTTTTCGCGTGGCCCCTTGACTTCCGCCCCGGAAGAGACAGGTGGTGGAGGGGGGAGGATTCGAACCTCCGTAGGCGATGCCAGCAGATTTACAGTCTGCCCCCTTTGGCCGCTCGGGTACCCCTCCACGGGTGCGCTCTGGAGCCGACGAGAGGAGTTGAACCTCCAACCATCTGATTACAAATGCCCCAGCGCCAATCGCAAGAGGGCGATTTTATTGGATTGGAGAAAAATGTCAAGAGGTAAAAATGGGATAAAATGGGACGCGAATAGCACCCCAGCTGCACCCTGTAATCCCCATTCCCGGGAGGATGGATTTCGCATTCTGCCCCGAGCTTGGAGTCCAGGTTGCCCGGGGCCATCAAGATCATGGGAGGAGCGCGGAGCCCCAAATACTACGTGCGTGGAAGAGACGAGGCGGGAGGGTCGGTAGTCATCACCCCGACAGTATTCCTTCTTCCATTCCTCTCCGAACGAACTTCTCCAACTCCTCAATGTATCGTTGTGACAAACCGATCAGGTCTTCAGAGTATCGTTGCGACGAACCGATCGGGTCTTTAGGTCCGGGCCAGTCAGCGAACCGATGCCGCACCGCTGTCTGGCTGGCATAACTCAAGACAACATTCCCTGCGATGGTCTCATCATACCATTCCTGCCTACCCTTGGTTTTTGATTCCTCCCGAGCATATTTCGTTACAGACCGGGCCGCATTCAGGAACGCGCTCAAGTAGTATCGGAATGCCTCGCGGTCGTGTACCGACTCTGACATCTTCGCCAAGAAGAACTTCGCCTCACCAATCTTGTATCGCTCGTTCATCTCTCTCCCCGCCCCTCACTTCACGATGAGAATGATCGGGCACTCATTGTTAGACACCTGTCAGGACAGATCCATTTGGAGGGGATAACGGCAGTTCGGGGCAGAATCTTTAGGGTATGTATTCGATCAGGTGATGGGCGGAGAGAGAAACGGCCTGTCAGACCAACTCACTCCCCCACGGCAATTCTTTTTCAGCGATAAGGAAACGAGACATTCAAATCTGGTTCCAATCCTTTGTACCCATCACTATACCCACGGACAAAAGCGTGAACATCGCGGCTGCGGTTTCTACGGGCCATCTCCGCGATGAAATAATGATCGAGAAATGATTCCTGCTGAAGGTTACCGAAATAGGCTTTAATCCCGGCTTGATATCCTCTACCGTATTCGGCTTTACTCACGTTATTACTCGCAATCATACGGTCTGTCACTAGGATAAGTTTCTCCATTTCTGCGTAGGTCATTTTTCCTCCCACGCAACGGAAATTACCAAATTCCTGCACGCTATTTCGGCAAAACCGAATGAAATCTTTATCAGGCGGGGGCGATAGAGGGGGGTCGGACCACCACGCCCCCCTTCGGAATTTCCGGCAACGGCATCAAGTGTGTGATGTGCTGGATCGGCGCGTCCCCGAAGGACATGTGCCGGGGACAAGATCAGGCGCCCTGTGGCGAACGAAGGATTGGTAGAACACGAAAAATAAGAGGCGCCAAGTCAGCGCACGCTAATTCGATTCCGGGCTGGCGAAGCAGCCGTGACATCGGATTCGGGCTGACACAGTGCCTGGTGTACCCCGCGCCACCGGGCCTGGGCGCGTGGAGGGGTAGGTGGAGTTTTTAATTCAATTTAAAAACGACTAACCAAACAAAGAAGATGACGCCAACGACAATTGAAATTGTATTCAACGAAGGATCAAAGCTTGTTATGCATGAAAGGGTCTCTCCACTTACAGTGGCAAGAATTCCTGCATATTCGATCATTCCCGCATTCTCCTTTCCTGGTAACGCCTTTCGGCAATAACGGATGAAAACTTTAGCTGACGGCTGGGGGAGCCTGGGAGTGCTCCGGGACGGGATTACTCCTCAACTTCCAGGACAGGGAACCGACGGGGAAACGGCGCAAGGGAAAGGAGACGTGTGAGATGGAAAGGAAAGAGGAATGTGCCTCTTGCAAGTATGGGAAATTTTTCGAGGTAAACGAACGGGGCGAAATCCTTACCTATAACTTTGGAGTATGCAGGCGATATCCTCCGCAACCTTCCGCTGCAAACCTCCTCGACAGCCCCGAAATCTGCACCCCAGTTGCACCCTGCGAAAATGCAAGTTCAGGGAAATCCGACAAATCCCTGAACTAGTGAGGAAATTTGGAGCCGACGAGAGGAGTTGAACCTCCAACCATCTGATTACAAATCAGACGCTCTGCCGTTGAGCTACGTCGGCGAACTGTGCCGTCCCATATATCCCGAATCGATAATACTGAACTTCCTCACCCGCCGGTGTCAACCGTTTTTTCAGGGTTTTCTCAGGGAAAAGGCGATGATCCCCGCCGCGACGGAGACGTTCAGGGAGTCCGCCCCGGGGGTCATCCCGATCCGCAGCGCCCCGTCGCACTTCTCGCGGGCCAGCCTCCGGATCCCTTTTTCCTCGCTCCCCAGGACGACCGCCGTCCGTCGCGCGGGCCGGAAATCCGATATCTCGTCCCCCACCCCGCCCGCCGCGGCGTAGAGCCAGAACCCGGACTCCTGCAGCCGCTCGATGGCGCGGACGAGATTGCCCACCTGTACAACCGGAAGGTGCGCCGCCGCCCCCGCGGACGCCCGGAACACCGTCCCCGTGACGGGACAGCTGCGGTCGGCGGGAAGGATCACCCCGTCGAAGCCGAAGGCGAAGGCGCTCCGGAGGATGGCCCCGAGGTTGTGCGGGTCGGTGACGCCGTCCAGGAGGAACGCCCGCGCCGTTTCCGGCAGGCCGCGGATCCACTCCTCCAGTTCCGCGTAGAGGAACTCGGCGATCTCCGCCGCGATCCCTGCCCCTTCCCGCTCCCCCGTCCGCCGTTCCCACTCTTCCCGGGAGCAGGTGTGGCACGGCAGGGAGAGTTCCCGAGCCCTCCGTTCCAGTGCGTTCCGCGTTTCCGCGGTGACGGCATCGGACAGGAGAACCTTCCGCGCGCGCTGCGTCCTCGACCCGAGGAGTTCCTCTACCGGGTGCTTCCCGGTCACCCACAGGGAGGGCATCAGTCCCCACCGCGCCGCGCGAGCCCTTCCCGCATGGCCGAGGCGAAGGCCCTCGCGGCCTCGCGGGGATCGGAAGCGCGGGTGATCGGCCGCCCGACCACGAGGAAATCCGCTCCCAGCCGGACCGCATCGGCGGGCGTCACGACCCGCTTCTGGTCCCCCGCGTCCTCCCCCGCCATCCGGACCCCGGGGGTCACGAGCGCCACCTCCTTCCCGACACGGGCCCGCACGGCGGCCACCTCCTTCGCGGAGCAGACGATCCCGCCGACGCCGGATGTGAAGGCAAGGTCCGCTAGCCGCAGGACCACCTCCGCGGCGCCCAGGGAAAAACCAACGGATGCGAGGTCCCCGTCGTCGAGGCTCGTGAGGACCGTCACGGCGAGGATCGTCGTCCCGGTCCCCCGGGCCGCCTCGGCCGCCGCGGCGAGCATCGCCTTGCCGCCCGACGCGTGCACCGTCGTGAACCTCACCCCCATCGCGGCGGCGGACCGCACGGCCCCGGCGACGGTGTTCGGTATGTCGTGAAACTTCAGGTCGAGGAAGACGTCGCACCCTGCCTCGCGGATGCGCCGGACCAGGTCCGGACCACCGCGCTGGAAGAGCTCCATCCCCACCTTGAACAACCCGACCTCCCCGGACAGGG
This sequence comes from Deltaproteobacteria bacterium, assembly GCA_017889845.1. Taxonomy (GTDB): domain Bacteria; phylum Desulfobacterota; class Deferrimicrobia; order Deferrimicrobiales; family Deferrimicrobiaceae; genus JAGGAJ01. Next base: position 13,249 of record JAGGAJ010000017.1, on the reverse strand, counting down.
ACCGGACGGCGGCGAGGGCGGACTCCGGGGAATCGGTGTCGAGGGCGACGATGATCCGTTCCTTCACGGCGCGCACTCCGCTTTCTTCCTCTCGACCAGGGCGACGGTTTCCGCGGCCAGCATCGACAGCTCCACCCGCAGGGTCTCCCCCGTCTTCCGGTCGCGCACCTCGCCGAACCCTGCGGCGACGTTCTTCTCCCCGAGCGTGACCCGGACCGGGATCCCGGCGAGGTCCGCGTCCTTGAACTTGATCCCCGGGCGTTCCTCCCGGTCGTCCAGAAGGACCTCCAACCCGCGGTCGGTAAGCGCGGTCCCCACGCTTTCCGCCGCGCCCACGACGTCCCGGTTCTTCACGTTCACCGGGATGACGGAAACCTCGAAGGGGGCGATGGAGATCGGCCAGACGATCCCGTCCCCGTCGTGGTTCTGCTCGATCGCTGCGGCGGCGGTCCTCCCCACCCCGATGCCGTAGCACCCCATCACAGCCACCCGCTCCTTCCCCTCCGGGTCGAGGTACACGGCCCGCATCGCCTCGCTGTACCTGGTCCCCAGGCGGAATACGTGCCCCACCTCGATCCCCCGGGAGAAGCGCAGCGCGGCGCCGCACCGGGGGCACGGGTCCTTCCCGCTCACCGTCCGCAGGTCCGCGTACGCCTCCGGGGCGAAATCGCGGCCCGGGACCACGTCGACGAGATGCGCGTCCCTCTCGTTCGCCCCCGTGGCGCCGGCGGCGATCGCTTGCACCGAGTGGTCCGCGATCGTGCGGACGGGCAGGCCCACCGGCCCGGCGAACCCCGAGGGGGCGCCCGACAGTTCCCGGACGCGGTCCTCCCCGGCGAGCCGGATCCAGTCCGCCCCGAGATGGTTCTTCACCTTGACCTCGTTCACGTCGAACACCCCGGAGACCAGGACGGCCACGTCGCCGGCGGAGGTCTCGAACAGCAGCGTCTTGATGAGGGACGCCGGGTCGATGCCGAGGAACTCCGACACCTCCCCGATGGTCCGCTTCCCCGGCGTGGCGACTTTCCGCGCCGGCCCGGCGCCCGGCGCCGCCGCGGCCGCCCCCGCCTGCGGCGTGCACTCCGCCTTCTCGACGTTCGCCCCGTAGGAGCAGGAGACGCAGGACACGATGGCGTCCTCCCCGGAGTCCGCGATCACCATGAACTCGTGCGAGCTCGAACCGCCGATGTTCCCCGTGTCCGCCTCGACGGCGCGGAAATCCAGGCCCATCCTCCGGAACACCCGGCAGTACGCGTCGTACATCTTCCGGTATGACTCCGCCGCCGACTCGTCGTCCGCGTCGAAGGAGTACGCGTCCTTCATGAAGAACTCCCGTCCGCGCATCAGCCCGAACCGGGGCCGAATCTCGTCGCGGAACTTGTCCTGGATCTGGTACAGGTTCAGCGGGAGCTGCCGCCAGGAGCGCACCTCCCTGCGGACGAGGTCGGTGATCACCTCCTCGTGGGTGGGCCCCAGGCAGAACTCCCGGTCCGCGCGGTCCCGGAACCGGAGGAGTTCCTTGCCGTACGCATCCCACCGGCCGCTCTCCCTCCAGAGTTCGGAGGGGACCACGGCGGGCATCAGCACTTCCTGCGCGCCCGCACGGTCCATCTCCTCCCGCAGGATCCGCTCCACCTTGCGGAGAACCCGGAGCCCGGCGGGCAGGTAGGTGTAGATCCCCGATGCCACCTTCCGGATGAGCCCGGCGCGCAGCATCAGACGGTGGCTGACGACCTCCGCGTCGGACGGAGTCTCCTTGGTGGTGGGCATCAGGTATCGCGTGCACCGGATCACGTTCCTTCCCTCCCGCCGGCGGCCAGCCGCCGTGCCCTGCGGACGACCTCGGCCGCGATGTTCTTCTCCCTCACCTTCCCCACGATTTCGCCCTTCACGAAGATCAGCCCCTCCCCCTTCCCCCCCGCGACGCCCACGTCCGCCTCCCTCGCCTCCCCCGGACCGTTGACGGCGCAACCCATCACCGCGATCTTCAGCGGGACGGGGAGGTCCGAGAGGCGCCGCTCCACCTCCGCCGCGATCCCGACGATGTCGATGGAGACCCTCCCGCACGTCGGGCAGGATACGAAGTCGGGGCCGCGCCGACGCAACGCCAGGGATTTCAGGATCTGCCACCCCACGCGGACCTCTTCCTCCGGCGGCCCGGTGAGGGAAACCCGCAAGGTGTCGCCGATCCCTTCGGCAAGCAGGACGCCGATGCCCACGGAGGATTTCACCGTCCCGGAGAACAGCGTGCCCGCCTCGGTAACGCCGATGTGCAGCGGGTAGTCGAACCGGCGCGAGAACAGGCGGTACGCCTCGATCGTCGTGTTCACGTCGGACGCCTTCAGGGAGAACTTGAGGCTCCGGAACCGGGCCTTATCGCAGATCCGCAGGGCACGCGCAGCGCTCGCAACGAGCGCTCCCGCCGTAGGGCCGCGATGCTTTGCCAGCAGCTCCTTTTCCACGGACCCGGCGTTGACGCCGATGCGCACCGCGGTCCGGTTCGCCCGGGCGGCTCGCAGCACCTCGACCGTGTTTCCCTCTCCGCCGATGTTCCCGGGGTTGATCCGAAGCCCGTCCGCGCCCGCGTCCGCGCAGGCGACGGCCAGCCGGTAATCGAAATGGATGTCCGCGATCACGGGGATCGGGGACGCGGCGCGGATCCTCCGGAACGCCTTCGCCGCCGCGGCGTCGGGTACGGCGACCCGGACGATCTCGCACCCTTCCCGCGCCAGCGACCGGATCTGGGCCAGCGTCGCCCGGGCGTCGCGCGTGTCGGTGTTCGTCATGCTCTGGACGGAGATCGGGGCGCCCCCGCCCACCGGCACTCCGCCCACCCGTATCCGTCGGGTCTTCCTGCGTGTTTCCATGGCGGGGATTACTATATGCGAGATCCGGAAGGCCCGTCGATTCCCTTTTTCGCCGGAGTTTCCTCCCACTTCCGGATTTTCGCGGTGGGGGCCGGGGACCCCGGGGTGCCGAAATGCACCTCCGCCCGGACCCGGGCGGTCCACGCCGGAGATCCCGGGACGGTTCCGTCGGAGACGATTTCGTACTTATCGGCCCTCGATTCAGCCCCCCGGCCGGGCGCATCTCTGTCCGGCCCCGTTTTCCGGACGGTCACGGAGTAGTGTCCCGCCGGATCCGTTCCAGCCAGCAGGCGTCGGACGTACGACGCGCCGTCGGGCAAGGTTTCCGGCAGCCTGGCGATCGCGGCGTGCGCGCCCGCCCGCGCAAGGTTCCTGGCGACGGCGGCCTGCCGGAACGGGACGGACCCTTCACCCGAAGGTACGGAAGAGCGGGAAACGACGTACATCCCCGCTGCGCTGAACAGCACCAGGAGGAGCATCGCGAGGACGAGGGCGCTCCCCCGGCGGCCCGGCATGGGGATCAGAATACCGCCTTCGAGCGTTGCGTGACGAGAACGACCTGTCGCCACGGCCCCTCCCCCTGCCGCCAGCAGCACCACACCGTGACCGTTTTCAGCGCGGGTATCTCCGCGTCGGGGCCGACGTGCCAGACGCGGTAGTAGGTGATCCCCCGCACCGTCATGGAATCCCCCGCGGATGCGGGCAAGCGGGGGAAGGCTGGAGACACGCCGCCGGGGCCGGCGAGGAGGCCGTCGGGGCGGGAGGAGACCAGGTCGTCCCAGGGAAGCGTCGCCAGCCGGTCCAGCGCGGCCTGCGCGAGGTTCGTCGCGACCCGCTCTCCGGGAAACGGGGAAGGTGCCCTGGCGGTGAGGGCCGAGATCTGCACCATCGCGAGGGACAGGAGCCCGACCGAGAGGATCAGAATGGCGACGAAAATCTCCAGGAGCGAGAATCCCGCGTCCGCCCTTTGTCGCGACGGCGCCACCCCTTCCCGCCGACCGGCCGCCGCTACTTCGGGACGGAGGGTTCGTCCTCCGGGATCGTCACGGTGAACCGGGCGGTCGCCAGGGCTCCCGCACCGTCGGAAACCAGCACGTCGAAGGGGACCTTCCCCGTCAGGTCGGGTGCCGCTTCCCACCGCACCCAGCCGGTCGCAGGGTCGATGCGCATCCCGGATGGGGCATCCTTCAGGGAATACGTCAGAGACGCACCCTCCTCGCCCGATGCGACGATCCGGAACGTCGCCACGTTCCCGCTGTACCGGAACTGTTCATACCGTTCGATGATCACCTGGCTCCGGATCTCACGGGACAGCGTCGCTGTCTTCCCGACCGACTCCCCGTCGAACGGAGTGACCGTGACGACGAGCTTGTCTCCCCCTCGTACCGGGGCGTCCATTCGCTCCCCGGTCCCGGCCGGCTCGCCGTTTTTTTGCCAGACGATATCAAACCGGACAGGATCTCCGTCCGCGTCGTACCCCTCCGCCTCGACGGAGAGGGGGCGGCCGGTCTTGTGCTCCGGGAGGACGAACCCCACCCGTCGGATCTCCGGCGGGGAATTCCTCACCGTGACGACCGCCGACGCGACGACGTTACCGCCGGCGACGGCGCGCGCCTGGATCGTGTCCCCCTTCCGCAACTGCTGAGGGTCAAGGGCCGGACCCACCGTATTTCCGTTCACCAGCCACTCGACCGCGGCGGCACCGTGCACTCCGCCCCCCGTCGCCAAACGGACGGCCGTCCCCCGGTACACTTCACCCGGCTCGATCGCCAGGGATCCGGTTCCAACACCGGGGGACCCGGCGACCGAAGCAATCGCAGGGGCGGTAGCGCCGCCCGTCGGTGCGGAATCCCGCGGCTTCCCGTCGCCCGAGCAGCCGGACGAAAGCAGCAAAGCGAGGACGGCGGGAATGATCCGGTGCGGAGGCATTCGGCTCAATACTGGTAGAGGACGGACATTTTCGACCGTTCGGTGGGGTTCGCCGCGCTCTGGGCCAGTACCTCGACCGTGTAGAGGTACGGGATGGAAATGACCACGACCTCGCCGGAATTCGTGTTCACCACGCCGGCCTTCAGCAGCCCCTCGTCCGGCCCGGAGTTCCCGGTCACGGTGTCGACGACCTTTCCGTACGCCCGGTACGCCCCCAGGTCGAGGCGTACGTCGTAGGTGGTGTTGTCGCCCGGGTTGATGGCGATCGCGTTGTCCAGCCCCCACGTCGTCGTGATCCCGTTCAGCTTGGTCTGCAGGTGGGTGACGCCGCCGGATACGTTCAGGAACAGGTTGGTGTAGGGCGTGGAGGGGACCCCGCGGCTCCCGATCAGCTGCAGCATCGCCTCCACCCCGCCGCGGCTCGCTTCCACGGCACTGTGGAACCGCTTCTGCTGGCCGGAGACGTAGCTTCCCCTCCCCAGCATGAAGAGCATGGCCAGCGTCATGCCGAGCGCGACCGTCGCCAGGATGAGGACGAAGCCCAGTGCGAATCCCTTTTCGTTCCGCAGGATGTTCATGTCAGTTCGCCAGGTTCCTCGGTTTGACCACGATGGAGTACACCTTCCACCGGTAGTGTTGGTATCCGCTCCCGATGATGCCATTCAAGTCAAAGGACCTCCCGGCGCCCTCCGATCCGACGGTGACGGAAGAGGCGGTATGCGTGTAGGACGGGTCCCGTTGCCCTTCCTGCGCCAGGATGTGGACGCGGACTTCCACCAGCTGGGTCCGGATCATCCCTGCGGAAAGGGGAGTAATGTCATCCTCCCAGTCTTCCACGGCCCGGTCGGCATTCGTGTCGAGCCCGTAGACGACCTGCATGTCGGCGACGCAGTCGAGCAGCGGGAGAAGAACCGGGGTCGTTCCGTTGGGGTCGTGCTCTACGACCGCCTTCACGAGGACCCCCGTGTTGGCCGCGCACCGCGGCGGGACCGTGCCCGCCGTGTCATCGATGTAATATTCCGCCCGGTTGAACGGGCGCACCAGCGTACCGTTGTCGATCCCGTAGACGATGTTCGCCTGGTTGGCATCGATCGGGGCGTATGCCGCGAGGGAGGAGAAGTTCGTTCCGCCGACCGGGGTGACGAGCGTTCTCCGGTTCTGGTTGACGCCGCCCGGTGCAATGACGATGACGCGATCGGTACCCGACAGGTCTTCCTCGGCCGAACCCCAGGGCCGGGTCACCGGCCCCGTCTGCAGGATCGTCCACTTCCCCGCCGCATCGGACGATCCCACGCGGGCGGACCGGATGACGAGGTAGTCGGAGCTGTTGACCGTGAACGACGCGTTGTCTACGCTGAGCACGGGCCGTGGGGCGCCCGGCGAATCGTTCAGGGCGGTGATCTCCGAAGCGACCCCGCTGCGCTCCGTGTAGGAGACGCCGTTGTCCCAGGGGAGGCCGAACCCCAGGCTCTCCACGTCGCGCCGCAGGAGCTCGAGCCCCAGGACCCCCTCCACGTTCGTCTCGATGATCTTCGTCTGGACCTTGTATTGCCGGACCGTGCCGATGAAAAACGTCATGGCCGCGTACAGGACGAGCATGACGATCGCCAGCGCGATCACCACCTCCAGCAGGGATATGCCCGATTCGTTCCGCCGCATCACTGCCTCACGATGGTGGCGACCTGGTGGTTGTACGTCGCGCCCCGGCGGGTCCACGCGACGGTGACGGTCAGTTGACGGTTGCTTCCGTCCAGGATATTGACGGCCCAGGAAGGAGTGTACGTTACTACGAGTCCGCGGATCGGGTAACTCACGGGAGACCGGATCCCCGATACGACGTTGTCCAAGGGCAGGTTCCTCGCGTGCTGAACCTCCCGCTCCGCCACGCTGACGGCCTCGTCCCGGAGGGAATTCTTTATGTTCTCCTCGAGCACGAGGAGCCCCGAACCGCTGAGGCCGATGAACACGATGAAGACGATCACGAGGGAGACCAGTACCTCGATGAGCGTCAAGCCGCGGTTATTTTTCCACGCACGCATTGGTCCCCGCATTGTATTGCCCCAGGTGGAGTCTGGTGATCCCGATCCCGACGCAGTCGTAGTCCGGCTTCGCGGTCTGCGGGAAGCGGACGTGCCCCGCCGCCGTGGCGGTGCCGGTCCTGTTGAAGGTGAAACTGTCCACCCCTCCGAACGTTGTGATCGAATGAGGGGTGGTCACGCTGGCGACCAGCGTATCCGCCGTGTTGTCCAAATTGTTGTTCCCGTCCGGCGCGGGGCTGCTGTCCTCGTATGTCCGGTACCCCGTGGCCGAGAACCGGACGAAGAACGACCGGTTCCGCTGCATCGCCCGGCCGCGCGCGTCCATCAGGTCGGCGTACAGCTGCTTCGTCTCGCCCTCCACCCGGAACTTTTCCCCCATCCCCCGGAAGGAGTCCACCGCGAGCACGGCGACGATTCCGAGGATGGCGAGCACGATGAGGGCCTCGATCACGGTGAACCCCCCCTTCCGCCCCGGATCGCCTGTCATCGCGACCGCTTTCCTACCTCTCCCTCATATGGAGGATGCGCTTGAGCGCCGGGGGCTGGGACAGGATCGTGAGCCCCTGCGCCGTCGGAGGCACTCCCTCAAGGGAGTAACTCCGGCGCCCCCCACGGTGGAGCGTGGAGACCGCCCCGGAGATCGACCGCGAAAAGGCGTCAGCGAGGTCCAGTTGCTCCACGCTCGCCGTCGAGACCTGCATCATGGCCTTTCCCTGCAGTGCGTAGGCCGGAACGCCGGCCGTATTGTACCGGAGGCCCCAGAGGAAGGTCCGTCCTCCGATAGCACAGTCTTCACCGTATGGGCGAAACGTGGTGAAGAAGACCACCCCGGTGCTCGCCGCAAGCGGGTCCGTGATCACCCGCTCCGCCTGGTAGCTGTTTGCCCCCGTCCCGTCGTAATCGACCGACGCGGTTGTGTCCAGGTCGATCTTCCAGCCGCGGAACCCGACGGAGTTCGCGAAGGTCTCGTCGATGACGGTCGTGTCCGCGACGGTCTGCAGGTCCGCGGCGTTGACGCTCGTCGTGCACGCCGTGTTGATGGTGTTCAGGTCCGTGAAGCACGGGTCCTTCACGCCGAACAGGCTCCTTTGGCCCGACGGGTCGTCCAGGATCACGGTCGTCGAGATCGTAGTGAAGTAGTACCTTCCCGTTCCGAAGAAGAGCCAGTTCGTGTGGAGGACGTTGTTTTGCAGCCGCACGACGGAGGAGGTTACCGGCCCAACGTTGTCGATCAGTCGGCTGGCCACCCATTGGGCCGGGTCGGGATCCCCCTTCGTCTGGAGCCGCAACACCCCTCCCTGGTCCCACACACCGCCGTTCTCCTTGACGTAGCCGAGGTATATCGCATCGTCCTGGTAATCCAGGTTGAAATCCGCAGTGGAGTTGATCATCGAACCGGCGAACGCGTTGGCAATTGCGGCGTTGTTGTTGTCTCGATCGATCGTCCGGAGGAGCGTGCCGGTCTTGAGGTCCACGACGAACAGCTTTAACGTCTGGTCGGATTTTCCCAGGAACTGCCGGCCGGATAGCGGCCCGGTCGGCCCGGAGCCGAAGACCACGAGCCACTTCCCGTTCAGGGAGCGGTCCACGATTCCCGCGCCGTTGCGGGCGTTGATCCGGACCACCGCCGGGCCGGTCGTGGCAAACCCGAGTGCGGAATTTGTGAATTCCCAAAGGACCGAGGGGGTCTCCGGGTCGGTCACGTCGATCGCGAAGTAGGACGAGAAACCGATCCCCGGTATGGGAGTCTTCACGCAATTATTGTTGGCATCATTGCAACTCGCCGTGTTGTCCCGGCACGCGCCCCCGAACCGCATCCCGCCGATCAGGACGGTCCGCCAGCTCGCGGCAGTCCGCGTGGAATCGTCCGCGACGAAGGTCCCGGGCGGCCCGATACTCGCGTCGATCAGGTGGGGGGAGAGGTCGACGTAGTACAGGTGGCAATAGGTATTGTCCTGGAGGGCCTTGAGGTACGGCAGGGCGTTTTTCGGGATGAAGGCCCACTGCTCGGACCCAAGGGGTGTCGACGTGTCGAGGTTTAGCAGGCGCGCCCGGTCCTTGGCGCCGGGGCCGACCCACGAATTGTCGGTCGGGAACTCGAGCTTCCCCAGCTTGAAGGCGTGGAGCATGCCGTCGTTGCCTCCGACGAAGACCATCCCGCGGTTCCGGTAGGTCGAGGAGTTGGTGAAACTCTTGTAGGTTGTGTCGCTGTAAGTCTTCTCATAGGTGTTCAGCGGTACCCGGGAGACGATCTTCGGGGTCGAATTGATGATGTCGCCCAGCTTCCAGACCGTATTGTCCGCCGGGGTGTTCGTGGGGAACGGGACGGTGCGCTGCCGGGAATTGATCACGTTGTCGCTCCCGCGGACGTACCGGATCAGAGCGGTGGCCTCGGTGTCGCTGGCCGCTCCAAGATAGCTTCGCAGGGTGGATGCGTTGTTGTCGGCGAACGGCAGCTTCGTCCGCGGCACCGAACTGTCGACCGCAGTGAAGATCGTCCGGGAGGACGGGTCCTTGGCGTGCAGGAAGTTCCCCGCCTCCCAGATGGACATGAGCTGCTCAAAGGGGACGACGGTCGGCGTTCCGGTGGCGTTCCCGGCCGAGTTGTTCGCGTACCGGTTCACTTTGGTGGTCTGGCTGGTCTGGTCGAAGAAGAAGACGACCGTGTTGTCGTCGACCAGGTTCAGGACCGGGTTGTAGCTCGCGTCGTCGGAATGGTCGGAGTCTTCCCGGACCGAGGCGCCGGTGAAGAACGGGTCCACGTAGTACCATAGATTATTGAGGGTGCCCGTCCACTCGATGACCTCGTCGAAGAATCTCCGGCGCGGATAGAACACCGCCTGGACGAGGTTCGCTCCGCTTCCCTCTCCGGAGGCGAGCACCGACGCCGCCGTCCCCGAGGTCGCTCGCCGGAGGATGTTCTGGAATATCGCGGTGAGGGCGTTCCGGATCGCCGCGCCGTCGTCGGCCTGGAAGTAGATGTCGCTCAGGGCGAATTCGCCCGGGTCGGGATATCCGTTGCCGTTCGTGTCCTCGAAATTGCCGTTGATGGCTGCGTACTTCAGCAGGCTGGAGGCATCGGAGCCAAAGGCCCGAATGACGTATACGTCCAGGTTCTGCCGGTTGGCGAGGTTGTCCACTCCGAAGGTCGGCTTGGACCTCAGGTCCCGCGTGTGTGCGAAGAGGGCCACGTCCTCCAGGCCACCCGCGTTTCCGCCCGAAGCGCAGGACGGGATGGCGGTGGCGGCGAACCCGGGTGCCGTAAGGCAATTGTCGTCCTGGCAGTTGTAGTTCGTGCCGTTGGCGAAGTTCAGGATGTTGAACCCGCTGTAGCTGGTCGGCAGGTTCCCGTCGTTGCACGGCTCCCCGTCCGAGATGATGATGACGCTCCCCTTGACGCACCGGGAGGGGTTGCCGTAGAAGGTGAACGGATCCTTATTGTCTACGTAGTCTCCGGAGTGGTACCTCGGGCCTGTTGCGGATGTCGCGCCGATCCTGGCGTACGCCCCTACGATCGTCCAGAGGGCTTCCCCCAGCGGCTGGCCGGGCGTCATCCCGTTAAACCGGTCCGGCCGGTCGATCCGGTTCCGGAAGGCGGAAATCGGTAAATTGGAGCCGTCGATCTGCGGATCGATGGCGGCACCCTCCGAGTCGCTGTCGTTATAGAACGCGAGACCAAGCGACGCCTTCGGCGACACCTCCTGGATGATCCCGGAGGTGGAGGCGACGGATTGGTTCTTCACTTTGTATCTGGGCGCGCCACCGCCGGTCCCGATGGTTATTTCGGACAACAGCGTCCCGCTGCAATTGGAGGCGTGGTTGAACGTCACGAGGATGTCGTTGCCGTTCTGCGGCGTGAAGGTTCGGTTGTCGGTGAACTTCCTGAATATCGCGTTATTGGCATCGCAGGATTCGGTTCCCTCCCCCGTCCCACCGGTGAGGACCGTCCGCATGACGTCCACCCGGCGCGTCGTCAGCCAGTTGAGGAAGTTCCCGTGCCAGTCGTTGTTCCCCCGGCCGGTGGGCGCGGCCAGCGTCCCGCCCGCCTGGTTCGCCTTCGTGAACCCCGCGTTGGGTCCGGTCGACGCCCCCGCATACCAGTAGTCGCTTTCGAACAGTCCGAAATACCTCCTCGACGAGTCAAAGCCGCCGCACGGGTCCGCCGAACTGTCGCACGCCTTCGTTCCGTCGCCGTACGCGAAGTTCAGCATGCTCTGGGAGTTGCTGACGAGCAGGGTCACGCTGGGCATGACGCTCTGCAACACGTACGGTGGGTACTGGCAATATTGCTCGAGGACCGCCGCCTCCGACGCTCCGCCGGAGAGGGCGAGGAACAAGCCCGGGAGCAGCGGGAGAATCGTCCGCAGGAAAGTATATCGAGAGCGCTTCATTTCGGGTGCTCCTTGGTGACGAATCGGTTGGATTCCCGGTTTTTCCATGCTGGTTCCATGCTTCCAGTTTCCCTGAAACTAAAAATAGCAATAACCGTACCCAGTTGCTCAGGATTCATATCGGAGGCGGGAAGGTGGAACTTCATCGGAAAGAATAAGGCATTTCCCCTTTATAAAATCGGTACGTTACCCCCAGCATCGACATCCGGAATACACCCCCGACTGTCCTGCAGTGTGGGACGTATCGTGCCCCGGAACGTCACATTCTTTAATGGGATATTAAATATTTTAATGTTCCGGAGGGGGTCCTCCGGGTACCCGCAGTATCCCGACGAGGGTCCGGAGGACTTCCGATGCGGCGCCCGGAATGTGGATATCGGTCACCGACGCAGTGAGCGGGGTCTCCTCCGGGTTGACCTCCACGACGGCGGCGCCGGCTTTCCTGGCGATGCGCGGGATGTCGCACGCCGGGGAGACCTGCGCGGAGGTCCCGACCACCAGGAGGACGCCGCATGTCCGGGCCTCCTCTTCCGCGCTCTCCTGGGCGAGCCACGGGATCGGCTCCCCGAAGAGGACGACGTTGGGCTTGAGGATCTGGCCGCAGTCGCAGGAGGGCGTCGTGCCGTCCACCCACCGCTCCCGGGTCGGGTACTGCTTCCAGCAGGCGATGCAGACCAGCGACTCCATGTTCCCGTGGTACTCGATCACCTGCCGGGAACCGGCCGCCTGGTGCAACCCGTCCACGTTCTGGGTGATGACGGACCGCAGGATGCCCATGCGCTCGAGTTCGGCCAGCCCCGCGTGCGCCGGGTTGGGTACCGCGTCCCCGCACAGGGAAGCCATCTCGGAGAGCATCCTCCACACCTTCGCGGGATTCCGCATAAAAGCGCCGATGGTCGCGTACTCCGCCGGGTCGTACTTCCCCCAGAGCCCCTGCGATCCGCGGAACGCGGGGATTCCGCTCTCCACGGATATCCCGGCCCCGGTCAGGGCGACGGCGTCGCGCCGCCCGCGCAGCAGGCGGGCCGCCTGGCGGACCGGATCGTGCGCCTTCACGCCGGAGTCTCCGTTCCCGGCCCGCGGGGCGTCAGGCGAGGAACGATCCTAGCTTGAGTGCCAGCCCCATGTCCCCGGCCACCTTCAGCTTGCCGGTCAGGAACGCCATCTGGCCGTTCAACTTTCCGGAGACCATGTCCATGAAATCGTTTTCCGCCATCGTGACGGTACAGCTCGGGGATGCGGCCTCTCCCTGGGCCACCGTCGCCTTGCCGTCCGAAAGCGCGACGTTGTAGGCCGACTCCCCCACCCGGAACTGGTACACGCAGTCCAGGCCGGCGAGCGCCGCGGGCTTCGCGTTCAGCTTCTCCGGGAGCGCCTCGAAAAATCCTTTCACGGACGCGTCCGCCATATCGTCCCCCCTTTCGCCCATGGAACCTTGGCGCTTCAGCGTATAAATACGGCAACATGTAACGCTTGGTACTCAGACTCCGGGCTCGCGGGGGGCTTCCACTCCGCTACGCTCGCGACCTTCGCCCGCTCACTGCGATTCCGCTCGACGCAATCTCCGCCTCGCTCCATACGCCGCTGCGTGGAACCCCCCGCTGCGCCCTCCGTCCACGGTACCGTATTTATAAATAAGACCGATTAATTCACCGTACCCCGACCGTACAATGCCCACGCGAGGATTGTCAACGCGGCCCGCGGGACCGCACAAGGAGCGGATGCCGGAGGGAGGGGGGTCTGAGCGGAGACCGCAAGTGCGGAACCGGCGGAAACCCCGCTGCCGTTATGGGACCGGCTATCGCCACGCGATGAGCGTGACCAAAGGTCGGGGAGATTACCGCACGGCACGATTGCTGGGCGGAGCCGGGGAGCCGGGCGGTCGGATGCGAACGATCCCCCTGCCCGGAGGCGGAGCTCCCGTAAGAGCGGAGGATACTCCATCCGCTGGTATAATCCGGGGCATGCGCGTATACGGGCTGACGGGGAACATCGGCGCCGGGAAGAGCACCGTGGCCGCCAT
>JAGGAJ010000016.1 GCA_017889845.1 Deltaproteobacteria bacterium | reverse complement strand
GGTACCTCTCCCTCTCCGCGGTGGACCTGAAGCTGCGGATCTACCAGCGGATGCGCTGGATGAACGAGGCGCGCCAGATGGCGGGGTACCTCCTCGACCAGCGGTACGTCGACGCGGATGCCCCCGCACTCCTCGCCCTGATGGCGCGGGCGGACGCGGAGGCGGGAAAGGTGGGGAGCGCCCTCGCGCTGTACCGCCGCGCCATCGCGGCAGCGACCCCGCAGGATGCGGCCAGACTGTCCGCCGGGCGGGATGCCCTCATCGACGGGACGTCGGACCTCTCCGCCCTCCGGGAGGCGGGCGAAGCGGAGGCGGAACCGGACGTACGTTCCCAACTCTTCCTCGCGATGGGGAAGGTCGCGACGCGCAAGGGGTTTCTCGGCATGGCGTCGTACGCCTTCGACCGGGCGGCGAGGACGGGCGGGAAGGGAGCACGGGAGGCGGCCGAGAGCCTGTTCCGCTCCGAGAAAATCGCAGGCCCGCGCCCCAAGATCGTCGGGATCGTCCCGCTTTCGGGGAAGCTGTCGGACATCGGTTTCTCCGTGCTCTCCGGGGCGGAGGTGGCCCTGGCCGCGTACCATCGCCGCGCGGCGGATGCCGGCGTGCCGGTGATCCAATGGGTGGACACGGCGGGCCAGCCCGAGAGGGCGCGGCAGGAGTTTTCCGCGGCGGCGGAGGACCGCATGGTGATCGGCGTGCTGGGTCCCGTGACGGGGGACGAGGGGCGGTCCGTCGGGGCGGCGTTCACCGGCAAGTCCCCCCCCACGCTGTACCTCGGGCAAAAAGCGATCCTGGAGAAACCGTTCCTGTACGGCTTCGGGCTCTCTCCGGCGCAGGAGGCGGCCGCCGTGCTGTCGCACCTCTCCCGCGAGGGTGTCACCGACCTGCTGCTGTTCCACCCCGAGAACGGGTACGGCAAGGGGTTCGCGGACGCCGTCGCCGCCGCGGCGAAGGAGAACAGCGTCCGCGTGTCGAGGACCGTGTCCTACCCGCCCGACGCGAAGGATTTCACCGACGTCATCCGGAAGGCGGTCGGGGGAGCCACCTTCCAGCAACAGTCCCGGTCGAAGGAAAAAGGGAAGGCGATGAAGCTCCGGCACAGCGGGATCGTCATCGCCGACCGGTGGGACCGCGTCTTCCTCCTGGCGTCCCAGCTGCGCTACTACAACGTCTACCTTCCGCTTGCGGGGTTCTCCGGCTGGAACGACCCGGAACTGCTGCGCAAGGCGGGTCCCGCCGTCGCCGGCGCGGTCTTCTCGGCGGACTACTCCGACGCGATACCCGGATCGGAGGGAGACCGGCTCCGCAAGGAGTTCCAGGAGGCGATGCGCTTCGCTCCCACCCGTTTCGAGGCGATGGGGTACGACGGCGCCCTCCTCCTCGCCGAGGCGTTCGCCCTGGGCGACGGGGCCGGCCGTCCCCCGGCGGAGGCGATGCGGGAGCGGATCGCGCGGCTGAAGAACTTTTCCGGGGCCACGGGGGCGTTCCAGTTCACACCGTCCGGGGGCGTGCGCCGCAAGGTGCCGCTTCTCAAGGTAGAGCTGGGGAACTTCGTCCCGGTCCCAGAGTAGGGAGGGGCGGGATGCCCGGCGATCTCGCCCGGAAGGTCGGGCTGGCCTTGTCCCCCGGCGGCCCCCTCTCCCGCGCGATGAAGGGGTACGAGCCGCGTCCCGGCCAGCTCCGCATGGCGCTTGCGTGGGCCGACGCTCTCGAGTCCTCCCGCGTCCTGGTGTCCGAGGCGGCCACCGGGATCGGGAAGACGCTGGCGTACCTCGTCCCGTCGATCCTCTCGGGGCGCAAGACGGTCGTTTCCACCGGGACCCGCACCCTGCAGCAGCAGCTCGTCGAGAACGACATTCCCCTGGTGCGGGACGCCATCCAGTACCCGTTCTCGTGCGCCGTGCTGAAGGGCCGGGCCAACTACCTGTGCCTTCGCCGGTGGCGCAGGTTCCGCGAGGAGCCGATGTTCGAGTTCGCTCGCGAGGCGGCCTACTTCGACGCGATGCAGGCGTTCGCCGGGGCCACCCGCACCGGCGACGTGTCGGAAGCGTCCGGCGTGCCGGAGGAAGCCCGGGTCTGGGGAGAGGTCAACGCACGGAGCGAGATGTGCGACCCTTCCGGCTGCGGGGAGACGGACCGTTGCCACCTGCTGGAGGCGCGGCGGCGCGCGGCGGAGGCGGACGTCGTAGTGGTGAACCACCACCTGTTCTTCGCCGATCTGGCCCTCCGGCTGCGGCTCGGGTCGGCCCGGCCCGGGGACGACGAGGGGCGGTGGCGGCACGGCGAGGTGCTCCCGCAGGCGGATGCCGTGGTGTTCGACGAGGCGCACGGGATCGAGGAGACGGCCTCCCTCTTCTTCGGGGTGAGCGTTTCCCTGGGTCGCGCCCGGGAGCTCGCACGGGACGTGAAACGATCCGCCGGGAGGGCGGGTGGCGGGTGGACCGGCCTGCTCCCCCTCGCCGAGCGGTTCCGCCTTGCGGCCGAGTCCGCCTTCGACGCGGCGGGGGAGGGGGACAGCCGTTTCCCACTGCCGGAACCCGGGTACGGGAGCCGATTCGGGGAGAAGGCGGCCGCGCTAAACCGCGCGGCGGAGGAGCTCGCCTTTTCCTTGTCGGACGGCGTTCCCGGCCCGGCGGACTCCGGAATCGACCGCGACGCCCTGTTGCGGAGGGTGCGCTCCTTCCGGGAGGACCTCGACGCCGTTCTTTCCGCGGACTCCTCCACGGCGGTGGCGTGGGCGGAGCGGCGAGGCGGATCGGTCTCCCTCCACCGGACTCCCGTGGAGGTTTCCCCCCTCCTTTCCGGCTCCCTGTGGGAAGACCCCGTCCCCTCCCTCCTTACTTCCGCCACCCTCTCGGTTTCCGGGGACCTGGGCTACTTCCGCGACCGGGTGGGGCTTGCGCGGGTTGATGCCCGGGAACTCATCGTGGATAATGAATTCGACTTCGGGAGACGGGCGCTGTTCTACGTGCCGAGGGGGCTTCCGGAACCGTCGGACCCCGCGTTTCCCGCCGCCGCCGCCCGCGAGACCCGGGAGATCCTCGAATGTTCCGGCGGCGGGGCGCTGGTCCTCTGCACCAGCTACCGCACCCTGTCGGCCCTGACGGAGGCGCTGCGGGGGGCGCTGCCGTACACCATCTACGTCCAGGGGGACGCCCCGAGGGGCCAGCTGCTGCGGGAGTTCCGGGAGGGGGAGGACACGGTCCTGATCGGGACGGGAACCTTCTGGGAGGGTGTGGACGTGCCGGGCGAATCGCTGCGGTGCGTCGTGATCGACAAGCTCCCCTTCGCCTCCCCGTCGGACCCCGTGACGTCCGCACGGATCCGGGCGTTGCGCGAGCGGGGGGAGGACCCCTTCGACGCGTATCAGCTGCCGGAGGCCGTGCTGGCGCTGCGGCAGGGGGTGGGAAGGCTGCTGCGGCGCGGGGACGACTACGGAGTGGTGGCGCTGCTCGACCTCCGGGTAGCGACCCGGGGGTACGGAGGGATGTTCCGGGCGAACCTACCCCCGATGAAGTGGACGCGCGCACGGGACGACGTTGCGGCGTTCTTCCGGCGCTTCCGCGGAGGACGCGAGGAAGGCATCGAAGGAGGCGAGACATGATCCGCAAGGCGGTGTTCCCCGCGGCGGGGTTCGGGACGCGGTTCCTGCCCGCCACCAAGGCCTCCCCCAAGGAGATGCTCCCGCTGGTGGACAAGCCCCTCATCCAGCACGGCGTCGAGGAGGCGAAGGCTGCCGGCATACGGGACATGATCATCGTCACGGGACGCGGGAAGAACGTCATCGAGGACCATTTCGACGTCTCCTTCGAACTGGAGGCGACGCTGCGGAAGAAGGGCGACGGCCTCCTCCTCGCCCTTGTGCAGCACGTCACCGACGGGGCGGACTTCTTCTACGTCCGGCAGAACCTCCCGCTGGGCCTGGGGCATGCGGTCCTGCGGGCCATGGCCATGGTGGGACAGGAGCCGTTCGCGGTCATCCTGTCCGACGACGTGATCGACGCCGAGGTGCCGGTGCTGAAGCAGATGATCGCGGCGTACGAGAAGCACAGCGCGGGGGCGGTCCTCGCGATCCAGAAGGTGCCGCGGGAGGCGGTCTCCCGCTACGGGATCATCCGGGGGAAGCGGATCGCGGACCGGGTGTACCGGGTCGAGGACATGGTGGAGAAGCCGAAACCGGAGGCGGCCCCCTCGGACCTGGCGATCATCGGCCGCTACATCCTCCCCCCGTCGATCTTCCCGGCCCTCCTGGCGACGAAGCCCGGGGCGGGCGGGGAGATCCAGCTGACGGACGCCATCCGCGCCCTGATCGGCACGGAACGCGTCCTCGGGTACGAGTTCGAGGGCGTCCGGTACGACGCCGGGACCAAGCTCGGGTTCCAGATGGCGAACGTGGCCTTCTCCCTGAAGGACCCGGACATCGGGCCGGGGCTGCTCGCCTTCCTCCGCAAGGAGAAATCCCCGTGAGCCGCCGGCACGGACGCTCCCATGCGGGGAGCGCGGAGGGGCCGGGCGCTCCCGGGCAACGGTCTCCCGGCCGCGTAACGCTGCTCGATCTCTCGGACGAAACCGGCTTCAAGCCGCTCTCCGACGTGACGGAGGCGGACGACTCGGTCCGGATCCGGCTGGAACTGCCGGGCGTCCCCACCGCCTCGGTGCAGGTCCGGGTGCGGGGAGACTGCGTCGAGGTGTCGGGGGAGAAGCTCCCGGACTTTCCCCAGGGGGAGGCCAGCTACCTTTGCCTCGAGCGGATCTTCGGGAGGTTCCGGCGGGTCTTCGAGGTGGTGGGGGCGGTGAACCTCTCGCAGGTTTCGGCGCGGCTGCGGGACGGCATCCTCGAGGTGTCCATTCCCAAGGTGCGGGAGCGGCGGGGCCGGGAACGCAGCATCCCCGTGACGGAAGGTTGAGGCGGCTGTGAGCGACGAGGAAGGAAAGCGGAAAGGCGGCGGCATGGAGGAAGAGGCGAAAAGGAAGAGCCCGGGCGTCGACCGCGGGGAAGAGGTACCGGAGGAAGTCCCCCCGACGGGGGAGATCCCCGCCGTGGAGGAGAAAGAGGGCGGACCCGAGATCCCGCAGGTCCTCCCCCTGCTGCCGGTGCGCGATATCGTCATCTTCCCGTACATGACGCTGCCGCTCTTCGTGGGGCGGGAAGGGTCCATCGCCGCGGTCGACGAGGCGCTGGGGAAGGACCGGCACATCTTCCTCGCGGCCCAGAAGGACCCCACGGTGGAGGATCCCCAGCCGGAGGACCTCTACCGGACCGGCACCGTGGCGATGATCATGCGGATGCTGAAGCTGCCCGACGGGCGGCTGAAGATCCTCATCCAGGGCGTGATGAAGGGGAAGATCGTCGAGTTCATCGACGCACGCCCCGCGGTCCGGGTGCGGATCGACCGGATCGTCGAGACGCCGATGAAGGAGGGGACCCTCGAGGTGGAGGCGCTGATGCGCGCCTCCCGGGAGAAGATCGAGAAGATCCTTTCCCTCAAGAACATGCCGGTCGAGATCCTGATGGTCACGGAGAACATCAACAACCCCGGGGTCCTCGCGGACCTCGTGGCGTCCAACCTTCGGCTGAAGATCGAGGAGGCGCAGGGGGTGCTCGAGGAGGAGGATCCCGTCGCGCGCCTGACCCTGGTGAACAACCTCCTCTCGCGGGAGCTGCAGCTGGCCGAGATGCAGGCCCGGATCCAGAATCAGGCCAAGGAGGAGATGTCCAAGAGCCAGCGGGAATATTTCCTCCGGGAGCAGATGAAGGCCATCAAGCAGGAGCTGGGGGACATCGACGGGAAGTCCGAGGAGATCGACGACCTGCGGGAGAAGGTCAAGGGCGCCGGGATGCCCGAGGAGGTGGAGAAGGAGGCGGATAAGCAGCTCCGCCGCCTCGAAGGGATGCACCCCGACTCCGCGGAATCGTCCGTGGTGCGCACCTACCTGGACTGGATGGTGGAACTCCCCTGGAAGAAGGAGACGAAGGACAACATCCACATCGCCAAGGCCCGGAAGATCCTGGACGAGGACCACCACGACCTCGAGAAGGTCAAGGAGCGGATCCTCGAGTACCTATCCGTCCGCAAGCTGAAGGACCGGATGAAGGGGCCGATCCTGTGCTTCGTGGGCCCCCCCGGTGTCGGGAAGACGTCCCTGGGGAAGTCGATCGCCCGCGCGATGGGGAGGAAGTTCATCCGCATGTCCCTGGGCGGCATCCGGGACGAGGCGGAGATCCGCGGCCACCGGCGGACCTACGTCGGGGCGCTGCCCGGGCGGATCATCCAGGGGATGAAGCAGGCGGGGACGCGCAACCCCGTCTTCATGCTGGACGAGATCGACAAGGTGGGCGCCGACTTCCGGGGCGACCCGTCCGCCGCGCTGCTGGAGGTGCTCGACCCCGAGCAGAACTTCGCCTTCAGCGACAACTACCTGAACGTCGCGTTCGACCTGTCGAAGGTCCTGTTCATCGCGACGGCGAACGTGATCGACCCGGTTCCCCCCGCGCTGAAGGACCGGATGGAGATCATCCACCTGTCGGGGTACACCGACGTCGACAAGCTGGCGATCGCGAGGAGGTTCCTCCTGCCGCGGCAGCAGGAGGAGAACGGGATCCGGAAGGGCCAGTTGGCGATGGGGGACAAGGCGATCCTCGCCATCGTGCACCAGTACACGCGGGAGGCGGGGCTGCGGAACCTCGAGCGGGAGATCGGGCAGATCTGCCGGAAGGTGGCGCGGAAGATTGCAGAGGGGGAGAAGGGCCCGTTCACGGTGACGCCGAAGAGACTCGCGAAGTACCTGGGGGCGCCCAAGCACATCCCCGAGACGGAAGGGGAGGCCGACGAGGTCGGCGTGGCGACGGGGCTCGCGTGGACCCCGACCGGGGGAGACATCCTTTTCATCGAGGTGACCCTCGTGAAGGGCAAGGGGAACGTGATGATCACGGGGTACCTGGGGGACGTGATGAAGGAGAGCGCCCAGGCGGCGATCACCTACGTCCGATCCCGGGCGGCGCGCCTCGGCCTGGCGCGGGACTTCCACGCGCAGCACGACATCCACATCCACGTCCCCTCGGGCGGGATCCCCAAGGACGGCCCTTCCGCGGGGATCACGATCGCCACCGCGCTGGTGTCCTCCCTCACCGGCATCCCGGTGCGGCGGAACGTGGCGATGACCGGGGAGGTCACCCTGCGCGGCCGCGTCCTCCCCATCGGGGGCCTGCGGGAGAAGTCGCTGGCGGCGTTGCGCGCGGGAATAGCCCACGTGATCGCCCCCGAGCAGAACCGGAAGGATCTCGAGGAAATCCCGCGGCACGAGGCGCGCCAGGTGCGGTTCTCCCTCGTCAAGAGCATGGACGAGGTGCTCTCCGCCGCCCTCACCCGGGACCCCTTCCGCGCGGGGAGGAGGAAGGCCCCGGGGTCCGGAGGTCGCCGGTGAGCCGGGACGAAACGGACGACCCGGACGGCTCCCGGGGAGGCCGCCGAAGGGGCGGAACCCCGCTCCTGCGCGATCTCGGCGAGTTCGGAGTGATCGAGCTTCTCCGGCGGCGGTACGGCGGCGCGCCCCTCCCCGGGGAGCTCGCCGTCGGGGACGACGCCGCCGTCGTGCGCATCCCCCGGGGCCGGGCGGTCCTCTCCACGGACATGCTCCTCTCGGGGACGCACTTTTCCCTCGACTACTTTCTCCCCGGGGAGGTGGGGTGGCGGGCTCTCTCCGCGAACCTCTCCGATCTCGCAGCGATGGGCGCTACCCCCGTCTGCTACCTCGTGGCGCTGGCCGCACCGGGGGACACCCCCGTGGCGACGGTCGACGGGATCTTCCGGGGCATGGCGCGCGCGGCGGACCCTTCGGGAATGCGGCTGATGGGCGGGGACACGTGCCGCGGCGACCGGCTCGTCCTCTGCCTGACCGTGGTCGGCGCGCTGTTGCGCGGCAGACCGGTGTCCCGCAACGGCGCCCGTCCCGGGGACACCCTGTACGTCACCGGCACCCCCGGCTGGTCGAACCTGGGCTTTCGGCTCCTGCGGGGCGGGCGTCCCCCGAATGCGACAGGGTGGCGCCGGGAGGCGATGCGGCGGCACCTTCGGCCGGAGGCACGCTGGCGTGAGGGGATGGCCGCGGCGCGTTCCGGCGCGGTGTCGGCGATGATCGACCTGAGCGACGGGGTCCTGCAGGACCTCGCCCACCTCCTCGAGCGAGACGGCCTCGGCGCAACCCTCCGGGAGGAGGCGTTCCCCCTGACTCCCGCCTTCCGCACGGCGGCCGCCGCCCTGGGGATCGACCCGCTGGCCGCGTTCCTCGCGGGCGGCGAGGATTACGAACTGCTGATGGCGGTCCGCCCGGGCCGCCGCGGGGGATTCGTCCGGGCCGCCCGCGCCTTTCCGGCGGCGGCGACGCCCATCGGGGAAGTGACGGCGGAACCCGGGATCCGCGTGCGCCGGCGGGCCGGCCCCGTCCTCGAAGGGGCGGCGCTCCCGCGGGGGTTTGCGCATTTCCCGCCGCGCCGCCGGCGCTGACGCTACCGTGAAGGCCCTCGTCCTCCCCTTCCTGTTCCTCCTCTCCGCCTTCTTCTCCGCGACGGAGACGGCCCTTTTCGCCCTCCGGCGGGTCGACCTCGAGAAATGGCGGGAGGAGGGGAACCGGAGGGCGATGCTCATCGCGAGGATGCTCGAGAAGCCGGCCCGGCTGATCGCAACGATCCTCATCGGGAACGAGATCGTCAACGTGGCGATCTCCTCGGTCACCGCGGCGGTCCTACTGCCGCTCTATCCCCGGTACGGGGAGCCGATCGCCGTCGTCCTCGGGACGCTGGGCATCCTGATCCTGGGGGACATCACCCCCAAGAGCATCGTCTGGCCCCGGGCGAAGGCGGTTTCCCTGCGGATCGCGGCGCCCCTGATGGCCTTCTCGAAGGTGGTGGCGCCGGTGCGGTTCGTCATGGAGATGATCTCGGAAGGAATCCTCCGTCTCCTGGGCGGCGCCTCCCCGCGGCACACGCGGGAGATGGTGTCGGAGGCCGAGTTCCGGGCGCTGGTGGACGCGGGGGAGGAGACGGGCACCCTCGACCCCGGGGAGAAGGAGCTCATCCACAACATCTTCGAGATGACCGACCAGCGCGCCGGGGAGATCATGACCCCGCTGCCCGACGTGTTCATGGTGCCCCGGGACCTCACGTACGCCCGGCTGGTGGAGCAGTACCGGCGGTTCCGGAGATCGCGCATCCCCGTCTACGAGGGGGAGCGCCGCAACGTGGTCGGGATCCTCCACTTCAAGGAACTCCTCCGGCCGATGGCGGCCGGGGAGGAGGCCCCGGAGTGGCGGGACTTCGTGCGCGCCCCCTTCGTCATCCCGTCGTCCAAGAAGCTTCCCCTCCTGCTGCGGGAGTTCCAGCGGCGCAAGGTCCACATCGCGCTGGTGGTGGACGAGTTCGGCGAGCGGATCGGCATCGTCACGCTGGAGGACGTGTTGGAAGAGCTGTTCGGCGACATCCGGGAAGAACACGACCGGGAGGAGAAGGAGGTCGTCCGGCGGCCGGATGGCTCCTCCCGCGTCCTCGGGAAGACGCCGATCTACCGGTTCAACGAGGCATTCGGTACGGACCTTCCCGACGAAGAGTGGGACACGGTGGCGGGACTCCTCCTCCACGAGTTCGGCCGGCTCCCGGGACGGGGCGACACCCTCGCGCTCGCGGGGTACTCCTTCACGGTGGAGCGTCTGAAGGGGATCCGGATCGTCGAGGTCGGCGTCCGACAGGTTCCCGGGGACCAGGGGTAGGGCATGGAGCTGGCGATCCTCATCGCAGGGTGCCTCCTCATGCAGGGGGTGTACGAGGGCGCCGAGATGGTGCTCGTTTCGGCGGACCGGCACCGGTTGACCGAACGGGCGCGCCGGGGGGAGGGGGGAGCGAAGCTGGCCCTGGCCCTGCTGGCCCACCCGGACCGCGTCCTCGCCACGACGCTGACCACGACCAACATCTTCATCGTGCTGGGCAGCGTGATGACTACCTCCCGCCTCCTGCCGGCGTACGGCCCGTACGCGGACTGGATCTCGGTGGGGATCATCACGCCCCTCGTCATTCTCCTCGGGCAGGTCGTCCCGAAGAGCTTCGCCCGCCCGCGGGCCGATCGCCTGGTCGGGCCCGCCGCCCGCGTGATCCGGTTCGCGCAGGTCGTCCTCTACCCGATCGTGTCCGCCGTCTCCTTCCTCGCGCGGGCGCTCTCGGCGCCCTTCGGGGGCGTTCCGCCCCTCCGGGTCCTCGTCACCCGGGAGGAACTCGCCCTGATCCTGCGGATGACCCACGGCAGCGGTACGGACGTGGAAGCCCACGAACGGGTGATGGTGCGCCGGGTGTTCCACTTCGGGGAGAAGCGCGTGGCGGACGTGTTCCGCCCTCTCGCGCAGGTGGTGGCCCTCCCGGAGGACGCGACGTGCCGGGACGCGGCCAGGCTGGCTGCGCAGAGCGGCTTCTCGCGCTACCCCCTGTACCGGGGCCGGGTCGACCAAGTTGCCGGGTTCCTTCACGTGCTGGACACCGTGGGAAGCTCCCCCGACGCGCCGGTCCTCCCGCTGCTGCGGAAGGCCCTGTTCGTCCCGGAGTTGATGCCGGTCGATGAACTGCTCCGCACGTTCCGGGAGGCGCGCACCTCCCTCGCCGTGGTGGTGGACGAGTTCGGCGGCGTGACCGGCATCGTAACGGCGGAAGACGTGGTGGAGGAGGTGGTGGGGGAGATCGAGGATGAATACGACCGGCGCATGGAATACTATAAAAAGATCTCGGAGGACGAGTACACGGTGCCCGGGCGGATGGAACTGGCGCGCCTGGCGGAGGAGCTCGGCGTGCGGCTGCCGGAGGGGGAATATTCCACCGTCGGGGGTTTCCTGACCTCCCTTGCCGGGCGGATCCCTTCGGCCGGGGAGGAGTTTCCCGTGGCGGGCGCGCGGCTCCGGGTGGAGAGCTCCTCGGAGCGGGCCGTCCTCGAGGTGCGGATCCTTCGGGCGCGCGGGGATGTCCCTCTCGGGGAAGGGCCGACGGGGGACGGGGAAGGAGCGGGATTTTGACGCCGGACCGGCTGAAACGGCTGCTGTCGGACGTGGCCAGGGGATCCGTCCCCGTGGACGAGGCGTTCGAGCGGCTGCGCGCCTTGCCGTACGAGAACGTGGGCGTTGCCCGCGTCGACCATCACCGGGCGGTCCGGCAGGGAGTCCCCGAGGTCATCTTCGGGGAGGGGAAGACCGCGGAGCAGATCGTGGCGATTGCCCGGTCGATGCGCCGGGCCGGTTCGGGTGTCCTCGTGACCCGCCTCGACGGGGAGAAGCTCGGGGCCGTCCGCCGGAAGCTGCGCAGAGCGGTGGCGCACGAGACCGCGCGGTGCCTCGTGGTCCGCGACGGGAAACCCCGGATCGTCGGGAAGGGAACGGTGCTCGTCGTCACCGCGGGCACCTCGGACATCCCGGTCGCGGAGGAGGCGGCGGTCACCGCCGAATTCCTCGGGAACCGGGTGGATCGCCTCTTCGACGTCGGCGTGGCGGGGATCCACCGGCTCCTGGTGAAGGAGGAGAAGATCCGCGCGGCGCGGGTCCTCGTGGTGGTGGCGGGGATGGAGGGGGCGCTCGCCTCGGTGGTGGGCGGCCTCACGGACAAGCCCGTCATCGCGGTCCCCACGAGCGTGGGGTACGGCGCCAGCTTCGGCGGCGTGGCCGCCCTCCTCGGGATGCTCAACTCGTGCGCCCCCACGGTCGCGGTGGTGAACATCGACAACGGCTTCGGCGCGGGCGTGCTCTCCTCGGTGATCAACCGGCTGTGAGCTCCCTCCTCTATTTCGACTGCTTCTCGGGCATCGCCGGGGACATGACGGCGGCGGCGTTGCTGTCACTGACGGGGGCGGAGAAGGAGCTCCGGAAGGCGCTCAAGGGGCTCCCCCTCGGGGGGTACCGGCTCGCCGTGGAGCGGGGGAGCTCCGCCGGGGTGGCCGGGACCCGGGTGCACGTGAGAGTGGCGTCCGGGAAGGGCCGCGCGCGCCACCTCCCCGATATCCTGTCGCTGCTGCGGGCGTCCGATCTGCCGCCAGAGACGGCTTCCCGGGCGGCCCGCTGCTTCGAGCGGCTCGGGGAGTCGGAGGCGACGGTCCACGGCACTACCCCCGACAAGGTGCACTTCCACGAGGTCGGCGCGGTGGACGCGATCGTCGACGTCGTCTCGGGATGCTTCCTGTTCGAGTTGCTCGGCGCACCGAGGGCGTTCTGCTCCGCCCTCCCCGGCGGATCGGGAGAGGCGCGGTCTGCGCACGGGAGGATCCCGGTACCGGGGCCGGCGACCCTCCGGCTCCTCACCGGGGCGCGGTGGCGCCTGGGGGAGGGCGAGGGGGAGCTGGTGACCCCCACCGGGGCGGCGCTGCTCCGCGCCTTCGACGTCTCCTTCGACCGCCCCCCCGAAATGACGGTGCGCGGTGTCGGGACCGGCCTGGGTCACCGGGAGCTTCCGGTGAGGCCGAACCTGCTGCGCGTCGTCGCGGGGGACGCCGTGGCCGTCGCGCCGGGGCGGGACCGTGTTCTGGAGGTGGAGGCGAACATCGACGACATGAGCCCCCAGCGGTTCGAGCTGCTCATCGAACGGGCTCTGGCCGCGGGGGCGCTGGACGTGGCGATCCTCCCGGCTACGATGAAGAAGAGTCGGCCCGGCTGGGTGCTGCGCCTGCTGGTCCCCGAGGAGCGCCTGGAGATCGTCTCCTCCGCCGTCTTTTCCCTCTCCACCGCCATCGGCCTGCGATACCACGCCTGCGACCGGCTGAAGCTCGACCGGACCGTCGGGGTGGTAGCGACGCGGTTCGGCCGAATCCGGGTCAAGGAGGCCACGCTGCCCGACGGCTCCGTGCGCCCGGTGCCGGAGTACGACGATGTGAAGCGGATCGTGCGTTCGGGCGCGGCGACCTTCGACGAGGTGGCGCGCGAGGTGGCGTCGAAATGGCGAAGGTGAAGGTCGAATACGCCTGCACCGCGTGCGGCACCGCCTCCCCCAAGTGGGTGGGGAAGTGCCCCGGGTGCGGCGAGTGGAACACCCTCGTCGAGGAGGTGTCCGCCCCGGGACCGAAGTACCGCGGGGGTGCGGCGGCCGACTTCCCCGCGTCCCGCCCGGTGCGCCTCACGGAGGTGCAGGACACCGCGGCGGAACGGACGCGGTGCGGCATCGGCGAGTTCGACCGGGTGATGGGGGGCGGCGTCGTCTCCGCCTCCGCGACGCTGATCGGCGGCGACCCCGGCATCGGCAAATCCACCATCCTGCTGCAGGTGGCGCGGGGACTGGGCCGGAAGGGGAATGCGGTCCTGTACGTTTCCGGCGAGGAGTCCGAGGCGCAGGTGAAGTTACGCGCGTCGCGCCTCGGCGTGGCGTCGGCGGAAATCTACCTGATGTCCGAAACATCCCTGGAACGGATCCTCTCCGCCGCCGGAGAACTCGCCCCCGCCGCGATGATCGTCGACTCCATCCAGACGGTGTTCTCCTCCGACCTCCCCGGAGCGCCGGGGTCGGTCGGCCAGGTGCGGGAATGCGCCGCGCGGCTAGTCTTCTTCGGGAAGAAGGCAGGGATCTCCGTGTTCCTCGTGGGGCACGTGACCAAGGAGGGGGCGATCGCGGGGCCCCGGGTCCTTGAGCACATCGTGGACACGGTCCTCTACTTCGAGGGGGAAAAAGGCCACCCGTACCGCATATTGAAGGCGGTCAAGAACCGGTACGGCTCGACGAACGAGATCGGCGTGTTCGAGATGCGCGCCGAGGGGCTCACCGAGGTCGCGGACCCGTCGGGGATGTTCCTCTCCGACCGGTCCGGCGACACCTCCGGAACCCTCGTCTTCCCGGCGATCGAGGGGACGCGGCCGCTGCTGGTCGAGGTGCAGGCTCTGGTTTCCCAGTCGTTCCTCGCGATGCCGCGCCGGACCACGCTGGGCGTCGACTATAACCGCGTGATCCTGATGTGCGCCATCCTCGAGCGGAAGGCGGGGATCTCCCTCTACAACCAGGACGTCTTCGTCAACGTGGCGGGGGGGATCCGGGTCGACGAGCCCGCGGCGGACCTTGTGCTCTGCTGCGCCGTGGCCGGAAGCTTCAAGGACCGGGTGGTCCCGCCCGGAACGGCGGTGTTCGGCGAGGTGGGTCTCGGAGGCGAGGTGCGCGCCGTGCCGATGGCGGAGATGCGCCTGAACGAGGCCGCCAAGATGGGATTCTCCCGCGTCGTGCTGCCCGCGGCGAACGCGGAGCGCCTCTCCGCGAAGTTCCCCCTCGAACTGCTCCCGGTACGCCACGTCAAGGAGGCGATCTCGCGCGCCGGCGGCGGGAAGTAGCCTGTTCTTGTCGTGATCGGCCAAAGGGCCGTGGGGATATCCTTACCGCCTTGTAATCCGATACGCCTTAGGTTTACGCCTTGGCAAGGACTATTGACACGGCATGTTAATCTGGCTATATTATGGCCAGAATGAAATACGAGATTGAACTCGCCCCCGAAGCCGCGCAGGACCTCAAGCGCCTCAAGGCCCACATCCGGGCAGAGGTGAAGGATGCGCTGGAAAGGTACCTCCGTAACGAACCGGCAAAGGTGAGCAAGAGTCGGATCAAGCGTCTCCGGGGGATCGCGCATCCGCAGTATCGCTTACGGGCGGGAGAAATCCGGGTGTTCTACGACATAACGAAACAAGTCGTGAAAATATTGGCGATTGTTCCGAAACCAGAAGCGGCTTCCTGGTTGGAAGAGATAGGAGAGTGAGCGATGAAAAAGGTAGCGCTGTCCGAAATGAAGGATGACCTGTCGAGGTTTCTCCGCCTGGCGGAGAAAGAGGAAATTGTGATCACTCGCCACGGGAAGGCGGCTGGTGTCCTGATCGGCTTCGAATCGGAGGATGACTGGTTCGATTATCGATTGGAGAATGACCCTCGTTTTCTGAAGCGGATTGAATCCGCCCGGAAAAGCTTGCGGGCCGGGAAGGGGATCCGACTGGAGGATGTATAACGGAGCCTGACTACATGCAGGAAATTCATGAATATGAAGTGGCGGTCATCGGGAAATCATGTGGCCAACGAGGAGAAATACCCGGCAGACAAGGCTCGCAACAGTGCCGCCAAATATACCGATCTCTGACGAATGAGACTCTACGCGGGCAGCTCGGGACAGTTCGTCGAAGACACGGTCCTGAACCAGATCGCCGGCAAGCTCAAGAATGCCTTCTTCAGCCATTTCCGTTACAATCCGCCTCACGCCGAAATCAACTCATGGCAGAACTCCCTGATCCGGCGCACAGCCAATGTCCTGTGGGAAGGGAACGAGTCATTCGACTTCAAGATTCTCGATTCACCACAGGCGCTTGAGGAAGCCATCCGGAAGAAAGCCGCCGAGGGGTATACGGCCCGCATGATGGCGGATTTCTGTTGGAAGTGGTCCGATCCGAGGCCTGACGGTGCTCTCGAGGAAGACGTGGTGATCGGCGAATATCGGCGTCCCTGGAATGCAAGGCCGGAAGCCACCCGACTGGCCAAGGGAATTCCCAAGGCTTCCCTGTGGGCTCACCTGCCCGGGGGAATCGACCAGGTCGGCTGCATCTACACGGCGCAGGGGTTTGAGTTCGATTACGCGGGGGTCATATATGGCAGGGACCTACTTTACCGATTCGACAGACAAGATTGGGTCGGAGACAACCAACGGTCCTATGACACCGTGGTCAAGAGGTCTGGCAGGATGGATTTGAATAGATCGGAAACGGCATGAGCGGAAAAGGGCGCTTCCTGATGGTTTCAATCCGGAACGCCGCCGGACGCGAACTGTCCCGCCAGCTGGCGGATAAGGTCCGTCGGGAGTCCTGAGGATGGGCAAGAGGTACTGGGAGGACCTGGTCGAGGGGGAGGCCTTCACGTGTCGCCCCGTCGCGTTCGACCGGGAAGGGATCATCGCGTTCGGAAAGGAGTACGACCCGCTGCCGTTCCACGTGGGAGGGGAGGCGTCGGACCGCTCCATCTTCGGAGGCCCGATCGCGTCGGCCCTGCACACCCTGTCCTGCTGCACGCGGGTCGTGGTCGAAGCGCACGGGGAGATCGCGATCCTGTCTGGCCTGAGCATCGACGAGGTGAAGGCGACAGGGCCCGTCCGGCCGGGAGACGTCCTGACGGTAGAGGGAAGTTGGGACGGCTTGCGGCGGTCCCGCAGCAGGCCGGACCGTGGAATCGCGGGCGTCCGGTGCCGCGTCGTGAACCAGCGCGGCGAGACCGTCCTCGAATACGGGTACCGCTACCTGGTCGCCTGCCGACCGACGGATTCGGTTTAACTGGAAGGGTTCCGTATTTCCACGGGGTTCCTCGCGGGGGGCTTCCTCGGAAGCTACGTTCGCGACCTTCGCCCGCTCACTGCGATTCCGCTCGACGCAATCTCTGCCTGCGCTCCATACGCCGCTTCCGAGGAACCCCCCGCTGCGTCACCCCGCGTTGGGTATCGACCTCTGCTCCTTGAAGCCTTTCCCGAGCAGGTAGAGTTCGAACGATTCCTTGCGGGTGGCTTCCGGCCGGATGCGGCGCAACTCCCGGAAGAACGGCTTGAGCTCGTGGAAGACGGCGTCGGCTTCCCCTCCGCCGAAGATCTTCGCGAGGAAGGTGCCCCCGTCCCGCAGCGTCTCCCGGGCGAGGGAGAAGACGGTCCGGACCAGGTCGGCAGATCGCGCCTGGTCCGTAAAGGCGCTCCCGGTGGTGTTGGGGGCGGCGTCGGAGAGGACCCCGTCGGCCTTCCCGCCAAGGAAGGAGAGGATCTCCGCGGGGAGTGCGGGATCGCAGAGGTCCCGCTGCCAGAACCGGAAGTTCTCCCCCGGCAGGGGCGCCAGGGGAAGGAGGTCCACCGCCGCGATCTTCCCCTTCGGGCCGACGAGCGCCAGGATCACCTGACTCCACCCGCCGGGGGCGGCGCCGGCGTCGATCACCCGGTCCCCCGGGCGCACCGCCTTCTCCCTCGCGGCGATCTGCTCCAGTTTGTACGCGGCCCGGGAGCGGTACCCCTCCCGCTTCGCCTTCCGGTAGTAGGCGTCCTTCCGCTCGTACATGGCATCATCCTATCGGAACCGTCCTGCGGTTTACATCGGGATTTCCGGTGATATATTGGGCGTCGTGCCCCCGAAGAGAACTGCGATCGACATCGACGGCGTCTTCCGTTACCTGCGGACCGATCTGCGGAAGGTGGAGAGAGCGCTCGCTTCCTGCCTGAAATCCCCGGTCCCGCTGATCCCCGTCGTGGGGAAGCACATCACGCTTTCCGGCGGCAAGCGGATCCGTCCCGCCGTCCTGCTGCTGGTCGCCGACGCCTGCGGATACCGGGGCCCCCGGCGCACCGTGATGTCCGTGGTGACGGAGTACATGCACACCGCGACGCTCCTGCACGACGACGTGGTGGACCTGGGGACGATGCGGCGCGGGAAGCC
>JAGGAJ010000214.1 GCA_017889845.1 Deltaproteobacteria bacterium | reverse complement strand
ATGAGGCCGAACCGGATCAGGTCCTCCGGCTGGGTGAGTTCCAGGAGCTTGCCCAGGTTCCGCTCGGTCCGGGAGACGATATCGGCGCCGAACCCCATGGTCTTCTTCGAGGTGCGCCGCTCGACGATCCCCTCCAGCCCGACGAAGGCGCCGCCGCAGACGAACAGGATGTTCGTCGTGTCGACCTTGATGAACTCCTGCTGGGGGTGCTTCCGGCCGCCCTTGGGCGGCACGTTGGCGACCGTCCCCTCGAGGATCTTCAGGAGCGCCTGCTGCACTCCCTCCCCGGAGACGTCCCGCGTGATGGAGGGATTCTCGGACTTCCGGGCGATCTTGTCGATCTCGTCGATGTAGACGATCCCCCGCTGGGCCTTCTCCACGTCGTAGTCCGCGGCCTGCAGCAGGGAGAGGATGATGTTCTCGACGTCCTCGCCGACGTACCCCGCCTCGGTGAGGGTGGTGGCGTCCGCGATGGTGAACGGGACGTTCAGGATGCGCGCCAGCGTCTGGGCGAGGAGGGTCTTCCCGCTGCCGGTGGGCCCCAGCAGCAGGATGTTCGACTTCTGCAGCTCCACCCCGTCGGTGGTGCGCGCCTCGATCCGCTTGTAGTGGTTGTAGACGGCCACGGAGAGGATCTTCTTCGCCCGCTCCTGACCCACCACGTACTCGTCCAGCGTCTTCTTGATCTCCGCGGGCTTGGGAAGGCGGCGGCGCTTCTCCTCGAGACTCCCCTCGACCTCGTACTCCTCGGAGATGATGTCGTTGCACAGCTCGACGCACTCGTCGCAGATGTAGACCGTGGGGCCCGCGATGAGCTTGCGCACCTCGTTCTGCGCCTTCCCGCAGAAGGAGCAGACCAGCAGGTTCGCCTTGTCGTTGAATTTCCGGGTCAAGGGGGCCTCCGTCAGTCGACCAGGGGTTTCGGGGCCGCGCCCCGCTTGGCCACCACCTGATCGATTATACCATACGCCTTCGCCTGCTCGGACGACATGTAGTAATCCCTCTCGGTATCGGCTCCGATCCGCTCCAGGGGCTGCCCGGTGTGGCGCGAGAGGATCGTGTTCAAGTGCTCGCGCAGCCTGAGGATTTCCTCCGCCTGGATCTTGATGTCCGAGGCCTGGCCGCGGGTCCCCCCCATGGGCTGGTGGATGAGGATCCGGGCATTGGGGAGGGCGGTCCGCTTCCCGGGCGCTCCCCCGGCGAGCAGCACCGCCGCCATCGACGCCGCCTGCCCGAGGCAGACGGTGGCCACCGGCGGCTTGATGAACTGCATGGTGTCGTAGATCGCCATCCCCGCCGTGACGATCCCGCCGGGGGAGTTGATGTAGATGTTGATGTCCTTGTCCGGGTCCTCGGCCTCGAGGAACAGGAGCTGGGCGATCACCAGGTTGGCGATGTCGTCGTCGATCGGGCTGCCGATGAAGACGATCCGGTCCTTCAGGAGCCTGGAGTAGATGTCGTACGAACGCTCGCCGCGGCTGGTCTGCTCGACGACGATGGGAACCAGGTTCATTCGGGCGCCCCCTCCCTCACCTCGGCGTTTTCCAGCAGGAAGGCCATCACCTTGCGCTCCAGGATCCGGTCGCGCAGCGCGTCCATCCGATCCTCGGAGCTGTACATCTCGCGGACCTTCGCGTACTCCATCCCGCCGGCCTCCGCCATCGCCTTCATCTCGGCGTCGATCTCGGAGAAGGCCACGTCGATCCCCTCCTTCTTCCCGATGGCGTCGAGGAGCAGGCTCACGCGGACCATGCGCTCCGCGTTGGGCGCGAACCGCTCGGACATCTTATCGACGTCCATGTTCACTTTCTTCAGGTCCACCCCCTGGGCCGCCAGCCGCTGGAAGGTGTCCTGCATCATCGCGACGGTCTGGCGCTTCACCAGCGTCGCGGGGACCTCGAAGGAGTTCCGCTCCACCAGCCCCTTCCGGATGTCCTCCTCCGCCCGGTGCCGGGACCGCTCCTCCGCCTCCACGGCCAGGCGGGCCGCGATCTTCCCCCTCAGGTCGTCGATCCCGGTCACGTCGCCGAAGTGCTTGGCGAATCCCTCGTCCAGCTCCGGCAGTTTCTTCTCCCGCACGCCCGCCACCCGGACCTCGAAGGCCACCGTCTTCCCGGCGTATTTCGGGTTCGGGTAGTCCGCCGCGTAGGAAACCTCGACCGCCCGGGCGTCCCCCGGGGCGACCCCCAGCATCCGCGCCTCGAAATCGGCCCCGAACGGTACGCCTCCGGAGAGGACCACCGCGACGGAGTCGCTCCGGTCCACCGTCTCGCCTCCCGCGCTCGCCGTGAATGCGAACTCCACGAGGTCCGACACCGCGGCCCCGCGCCCCTCCACCGGGTGGTACTGGGCGAAGGACTCCCTCAACCGCTCGATGGCCGCCGCCACCTCCGCGTCCGTGACGGCGACCTTCTCCCGCACCACGGGAATCCCCCTGTAGTCCCCCGGCTCCACCATGGGGACGACCTCCACGGTCGCGGAGAAGACGAAGTCCTTCCCCTCCGTCACCTTCCCGTGATCCACGCTGGGCAGAGAGAGAATCCGGAGGTCCTTCTCCTTCACCACGTCGGCGAGGGACTCCTTGACGAGGCGCTCGGCCAGCTCCCCCTCCACGGAAGAGCGGAACAGGCGCCTCACCATCTCCATCGGCGCCTTCCCCTTCCGGAACCCCTTGAGAGGCACCATCTTCCGCAGCTCGACGAACTCCTGCTCCACCCGGCGCGCCACCTCATCCGCCGGGATCTCGACCGTGATCTTCCGTTCGACGCCCGAAACGGCGTCCACCTGCGTCTTCATCTTCCCCTGCCACCCCTGTCGGTTATTCGCGCGGACGCCGCTCTATGTCACTGGTGCGAGAGGAGGGACTTGAACCCTCACGGTTGCCCACCGGATCCTAAATCCGGCGCGTCTGCCATTCCGCCACTCTCGCACTACCCGGAAAGCGCGGAAAACGGATAGTATAGGCGAATCCTGCCCCGGGCTCAACCGTCGGATGGTTCCCGCGAGGGGATCCGGAGTTCCTCGATGCCGGGCGCCTCCGCGTCGAACTGCATGCCGAAGATGTAGGACCCGGGCGGACTGTCCGTCCCGCGGAACCAGACCACGATCCCCTGCACCCGGATGGGCGCCTTCCCCGCAGGGAGGATCGTCGCGTCGATGTGGTTCCGGCAGGTCATCAGGGTGTCGTACATGATGTGGATCCCGTCCG
>JAGGAJ010000213.1 GCA_017889845.1 Deltaproteobacteria bacterium | reverse complement strand
AGGTACCCCGCCGCCTGGGTGATGTTCCCCCCCTTCAGCCGCAGCGCCCGCTCGATCATCCGCTTCTCCAGGTCCACCAGCGAAAGCCCCTCGGCGGGAAGCGGGGGCCACTCCGCGGACGCATCCTCGCCGGGCCGGTCCCCGGGCCCCCGCGGCGCGGGCGGCAGGTCCGCCGGCGAGACTTCGTCCCCCGCGCACAGGACGACCATCCGCTCGCACGCGTTCTTCAGTTCCCGGACGTTACCGTGCCACGGTCGACGGACGAGTTCCTCCATCACGGCGTGGGGGATGGCGACGTCCCGCCCCGGAGCCAGCTCGGCCAGGAAGCTCGCGACCAGAGGCGGGATGTCCTCCGGCCGCTCCCGGAGGGGGGGGACGGGGAGCTCCACCACGTTCAACCGGTAGAAGAGGTCCTCGCGGAACGTCCCTTCCCGGATCCGCGCGGAGAGGTCCCTGTTTGTCGCCGCGACGATCCGGGCGTCCACCGGCACCGGCGCGTCCGCGCCGACGGCGTCCACCGCCTTTTCCTGGAGGGCCCGCAGCAGCTTCCCCTGCAGCGCCACCGGGATCTCCGCCACCTCGTCGAGGAACAGCGTCCCCCGGTCGGCCTGGCGGAACCGCCCCGGCCGGTCCTTTACCGCGCCGGTGAAGGCGCCGCGGGCGTGCCCGAACATCTCCGACTCGAGGAGCTCCGCGGGGATCGCCGCGCAGTTGACCGCCACGAACGGCCCTTCCGCCCGGGCCGACCGGACGTGGATCCTCCGCGCGACCAGCTCCTTACCCGTGCCGCTCTCGCCGGTGATCAGGACGGTCGCGTCCGTCGCCGCGACCCGGTCGGCCAGCTCAAGGAGGCGCCGCATGGCGGGGGACGCGTGGACCACCTCGCGCCCCACCCCGGCGGCGCGGATCCGCAGGTCCCGCACCTCGGCGGCGAGCCGGCGGCGCTCGAGGGCTTTCGAAACGGCGAGGAGGAGCTGATCCCGGTGGAACGGCTTCCCGATGAAATCGTACGCCCCCTCCTTCATCGCCGCCACCGCCGTCTCCACGTTGCCGAAGGCGGTGATGACCAGAACGGGGACGTCGGGCGCCCGGGTCCGCACGTTCCGGAGCACCTCCATCCCCGAGACGCCGGGCATCTTGAGGTCGGTGATCACCAGGTCGAAGGGGGACGCGGAAAACGCGGAAAGCCCCTCGGCCCCGTCCGACGCGGCGGCGACCTCGTACCCCGCCTTCCGGAGGTTGAACAGCGCCACCTCCCGCCCGGCGGGGTCGTCGTCGATAAAGAGGATCCTTCCGGGCATCTCGCTCCCTTTCCTGTTCCGCTCCCTGTCCCGATTATCGCAGGAAAGGTCGGGGGAAGGGGACGGGAAACGACCGCCGGGGAAGGCGAATCCGTCTTTTCGGGGAGCGCCCGGCGCGGCAGGTGTGCTATTTTTCAACGGTGGAAATCCGGAGGGAGGAGAGTCCGTGCGGTTCCGTCGGCCCGACAAGGCGAAGATCGCGCTGTTCCTGTCCGTCCTCGGGCCGGGGATCATCACCGCGTCCGTGGACAACGACGCGGGCGGGATCGCCACGTACTCGATCGCCGGCGCGCACTTCGGGTATGCCCTCCTCTGGACGCTGATCCCCATCACGGTCGCGCTGATCGTCGTCCAGGAGATGGTCGCCCGGATGGGGGTCGTCACGGGGAAGACGCTGGCCGACCTCGTCCGGGAGAAGTTCGGCGTCCGGCCGACCTTCTTCCTCCTCGTGGCGCTCGTGCTCGCCAACTTCGGCAACACGGTGGCGGAGTTCGCCGGGTGGGCGTCCGCGTGGGAGATCTTCGGCGTCAGCAAGTACCTGTCCGTCCCGGTGGGCGCGGTCGCGGTGTGGTTCCTCGTGGTCAAGGGGACGTACCGCGTGGTGGAGAAGATCTTCCTGGTGGCGTGCGCGGTCTTCTTCACCTACCCCGTCGCGGCGTATCTCGCGAAACCGGACTGGGGCGCCGTGGGGCGGAACCTGGTGGTCCCGGTGGTCCGCGCGGACGGGGCGTACCTTACGGTGCTCATCGGGATGGTAGGGACGACGATCGCCCCGTGGATGCAGTTCTACCTGCAGTCCGCGGTGGTGGAGAAGAACGTCCAGATCGAAAACATTTCCCTGACCCGGGCCGACGTGATCTTCGGCTGCTTCGTCACGACCATCGTGGCCCTGTCGATCATCGTGGCGTGCGGGGCGACGCTCTTCCAGAACGGCATCCACGTCGGGGACGCCAAGGACGCCGCGGTCGCGCTGGCCCCCCTCGCCGGGAAGTACGCCTCCTGGCTGTTCGCCTTCGGCCTGGCGAACGCGTCGCTGTTCGCCGCCTCCATCCTGCCGCTGGCCACGGCCTACAGCGTCTGCGAGGGGATGGGGTGGGAGTCGGGGATCGACAAGGATTTCCGCACCGCGCCGCACTTCTTCTGGCTCTACACCGGCCTCGTCGTCCTGGGGGCGGCCACGATCCTCTACCCCGGCGCGCCGCTGATCCTCGTCATGTACCTCTCCCAGGTCGTCAACGGGATGCTCCTGCCCTTCGTGCTGATCTTCATGCTGCGGCTGATCAACGACCGGGAGCTGATGGGGGAGCACGTCAACTCGAGGGCGTTCAACGGGATCGCGTGGACGACCGCTGCGGTCATGATCGTCCTCACCGCCCTTCTCGTGGTCGTGGCGGTCTTCCCGGGGCTGCCGGGGCTGCTGGGGCTGTAGCGGGGAGCCCGCATTTCCCACCACGGTTCGTAGCGAGGGGGTGGAGACGGGCGTGGATACAAGGCGCGCGACCGAGGGCACCGGAGGCGTAGTGGAAACTACGTCGAGGAGCCCGACCGAGCGCAACGCAGTAGACATGCCCGTATCCGCCGCCGCAGTAAAAGCGTGGTGGGAAATGCGGGCTAAGGGCGCTACATCTTCCGTCGCTTGCGGCGGGACGCCGGCGGCAGGAGCAGGTCGACGACGTCGTCGACGGTGACCACGCCGAGGAGGCAGTTCTCCGCGTCCACCACCGGCAGGGCAAGGAGGTTGTACTTGGAGATGAGTCCCGCCACCGTTTCCTGGCCCGTTTCGGCGCGGGCTGTCTTGAGCTTGGTGTGCATCACTTCGGTCAGCATCCTCCCCGGCTCCTCGATCAGCAGGTCCCGCAGGCCGACCACTCCGAGCAGCCGCTCGTCCTCCACCACGTACATGTAGTAGACGTGCTCGATCTCGC